>JBBRUH010000001.1:0-42764 GCA_038248005.1 Cytophagales bacterium
TCGAGATAATGAAAGGCAAAAGAGGTAGCCAAGTAAAAGTGCATGCTGGCTAAAGGGTTGATTTAGTGAAGGGTTGAGGGATTGATTTAATGAGTAACCTTCCTGTCATTCTCTTAGAAATATGAAGGTGTGTCAAAAAGCCATCATATAATAAAACCATATATACCATTGTCAAGGTAAAAAACTGTTTTGAAACGCACTGCACCTCAGTTCGTGTCTTCACGAGCCGAAATTAATACTGGTTCGTGAAGACACGAACTAGGGAAAAGAAACATTAGAGTTGTTACGTGCAGACTACCAACACTTTAGCTTTTTTACAACCACATAGACACATAGAAAACATAGGAAATTGTTTACGAAAAGCTTTTGTATTAGCTTATCATTCCAAGATTCCCAAATGAAAAATTGATGTAAATCATTGAAAATCAAGAAGTAACAACTTTATCAAACCGATACTGTTATTTGATACTGAAAATATGAATACTGAACTACTACCATACCAAGAACTTATCATCTCTGTGGCTCAAAAAGCAGGGAAAGCCATTTTAGAAATCTATCATTCTGCTGACTTTGGGATAGAAGCCAAGGCTGATAACTCTCCCCTTACGCTTGCCGACCAAGCTGCACATCAAGTCATTGTAGAGAGCTTAAAAGATACGCCTTTTCCAATGTTGAGTGAAGAAGGTAAAAGTATTGAGTACTCCGAAAGAAAAGATTGGGAATACTTCTGGATGGTAGATCCTTTGGATGGTACCAAAGAATTTATCAAAAAAAATGGAGAATTTACGGTCAATATTGCCTTGATTCACCAAAATAGACCCGTACTAGGGGTGGTGCATGCTCCTGTGTTAGGCACTACTTTTTATGCACTCAAAGGGCAAGGATGCTACAAACAAGTAGGAGATGAAAGACAAAAACTACTCGCAGATGATACAGATACTCTTCCAGAGGTGTTTAAAATCATTGCTTCACGCTCACACATGAACGAGGAAACTACCCAATTCATCAATCAATATCCAACTCATGAGTTACTGAGCATGGGAAGCTCGCTTAAATTTACATTGATTGCAGAAGGAAAAGCACATGTCTATCCAAGAGCTGCCCCTACGATGGAATGGGACACTGCCGCAGCTCAAATCGTAGTGGAAGAAGCAGGTGGACAAGTATTTCAGTTTGGGACAGAGAATCCAGTGCTATATAATAAAGAAAATCTCCTAAATCCTTACTTCGTAGTGTATGGCAAACCCATTTATGCACTTTCTTAGTATGCCAAATCAATAAACTTTGTAACTTTGCGACCGAATTAATATTGAACAATAACAATGAACGAAACAATCCAAAATATAGAAGCTGAAGAGCAATGGACAGAAATCATTAGCCCAAAAAAAAGCTGGTTTGATTTAAGGCTAGGAGAACTCTGGCGTTACCGAGATTTAGTAGCACTTTTTGTGAGGAGAGATTTTGTAGCAGTCTATAAACAAACTATCTTAGGACCACTCTGGCACATTATACAGCCTTTGATGACTACAGTGGTTTTTACCATTATTTTTGGACGAATTGCAGGAATTTCTACAGATGGTCAGCCGCAGTTTTTGTTTTATATGTGTGGAGTTACTATCTGGAATTACTTCTCTGGATGCTTGAGCAAAACCGCCAATGTCTTTACTGCCAATGCTGCTGTGTTTGGTAAGGTTTATTTTCCTCGCCTTACGGTGCCTGTAGCTACAGTGATTAGTGGTTTGATTTCCTTTGGGATTCAGATGGTTCTTTTCTTGCTATTTTATGTCTATTATCTTGCTATAGGCACTGATCTTAAACCCAATATTTGGTTACTTGCTATTCCTTTCTTTGTCATCATCATGGCAGTATTAGGACTAGGATTAGGGATTTTGATTTCTTCTATGACTACCAAATACAAAGATTTAGTGCAACTTGTTACCTTTGGTGTACAGCTATTTATGTATGCTTCTCCCGTGATTTATCCTATGTCTGCACTTTCACCAGAAGCACAGTTTTACCTTTCTTTTAATCCTGTCGCTCCTATTATAGAAGGATTCAGATATGCTTTCTTTGGGACAGGTGCTTTTACTTTAGAGATGCTTCTGTATAGTTTGGGAGTTACTACATTTATGTTTTTGATAGGTTTAGCTTTATTCCATCGTGTAGAAAAAACCTTTATGGATACAGTTTAAATTACTGATAATAAGATATTTATATAAAAGAATGACTGCTTTAATTCAAATTATACTGGAGTTATTTGACAGTTAATAGTCATTTGAATTTAAAGGTTGAACATTAGTCTTATTTTGGTGAAACACCTTGCTAGGAGTTTAAAGGATACTAGACTTTCCAAGTCTGACAGACTTGGAAAGTCTAAAAACTCTAGAGACTATGTATTATTAAACTCTAAATGTTTGCACTAATATTCAAATCAGGATAGTCATCTTTATATTTATTCTGATTTAAAAGTAAAGCTTTTCTTAGAGTAGCTCATTACTTTCAAAAAGTAAATTAAAGAAACAAAAACTCTCAAGGAACAAGCTATTTTAATCAAGGAATGGCTAATTTTTCAGATTGCTTCTTATATTTGCGACTTAACAAAAGAATAAAAATGCTGAGTTATATTATTTGGAACGTAAGACCCGAGATTTTTAGTAGTTTACCTGTACGCTGGTATGGATTACTTTTTGCACTAGGATTTTTAGTAGGGCAATACATCGTAGGCTGGATGTTTAAGGTAGAAAATAAGCCTCAGAAAGACCTAGAAAAGCTGATGATTTATATGGTAGTGGCTACTATCTTGGGTGCAAGATTAGGACACTGCTTATTTTACCAACCTGATTATTACCTGAGTAATCCGATAGAAATTTTAAAAATCTGGGAAGGTGGCTTGGCTAGTCATGGGGCAGCTGTCGGGATTTTATTGGCTTTATATCTTTATTCTCGCAAACGCAAAGGACAAAATTTTTTGTGGGTGGTAGATAGAGTAGTGGTAGTAGTAGCTTTGGCAGGTGCATTTATCAGAATGGGCAATCTTATGAACTCAGAAATCATAGGCAAGCCGTATGATGGTACTACAGCATTTGTGTTTACGTATAGCTTAGATGAAGCACTTAAAAGCTATGATGGACTTTATTTTGACTATGCCGAAAAAAAAAGGGCAGGTACACCAGATACCACCGTAGCAGACATTACTTACATTCCATTGAATATTACACTTCATTTTGATAAAAAAATAGATGAAACAGGTGTTCGTAACTTTATGAACAATAACTGGTCACGCTCTCTGCAAGCTGGTGAAGTTAGCAAACATTATAAATATTTTGGGAAAATGCCTCCCCCTTATACTTTTGAGAATGGGCGAGAAGGCATCAGTGTCAAGACCGATGTGTATGGCATTCCTAGACATCCATCACAGCTTTATGAGTCTATCTCTTCATTTTTTGTATTTGTGCTCTTACTCGGGATATACTTTAAATACCGAGCTAGAACTCCAGAAGGTTTACTCTTTGGCTTATTTATGATTTTGATTTTTACCTCAAGATTTTTGATAGAATTTTTAAAAGAAAATCAAGTAAGCTGGGAAGATGGAAGAGCATTTAACCAAGGGCAGTTGCTCAGTATTCCTGCCATTTTGATAGGTCTAGTAGCGTTGTTTTTTGCTTACAAAAACAGAAATAAGCAACCCCAAGAAGAAGAATAAACGATGATACAACTCCAACGTCTCAATATGGACTCTGCTTGGTATCTAAAGTGGGATGAAACAAGCTTGCTGATAGATTCATGGCTTATAGGCTCTGAGGTGGATAGATTCAAATACCCACGATGAAGATGAAAATGAAAGGAATCGTTTCAAAGTTAACTAAAGTAAAACTTCCCCATTTTGATACAATCATTTCTCACGAAGATTTTAATTTTATAAAGTCTGAAAACTATGAGCTTTTTTCTATTGAAGATTAGTTGTTTAAGATTTATTTTTGGGTTTTTTCAAGAGTTTTTATTACATCTAGGCTTAAAATTTGTCATTTGGTATGAGCTTGGATATTTTTTTGCTAATTAAGTTTAAGATTTTAAATCTTAAAGATACACAATAGCCAAGAATGAACAAATAAAATACATTCATGAAAAATAGATACACATACTTTAAGTTCACAAACCAGCAATTTGTATTCTTAGGTATTTTATTTTGGATTCATCTTTCACTGTCAGTACAAGCCCAAGAGGATTCCACAAAATCAGAAAACGTATTCCGTTTAGAGGTTGAAGATATTTTTGCTCAAGAAAAAGAAAAAGTATCTATTAGCAACATGATTGCCTCAGTAACAGGCAAATCTGAAAATACTTTTGAAGTTCCAGTAGGGGCATCTGTGATTACCCAAGAAGATATACAGGCTTCTGGCTGTCTTAATATCCCTGAAGCTTTGCGTTTATTACCTGGTGTATTGGTGAGAGAGACTTCTTCTGGAAATTATGACATAAATATAAGAGGGTTTAACAACCTGCCTCCTGCTACTGACCTTGTCCAACAAGACAATAGCAATACCTTGGTGATGATTGATAATCGCCCGATATTCAACTATTTTTCTGGTGGCACTTTTTGGGAAACACTTCCTATTGATTTACATGATATAGCCCGCATAGAACTCATCCGTGGGGGTGTTTCTGCTTTGTATGGGCCTAACTCAGTAACTGGTGTTATTAATATCATCACCAAAAAACCTGAAAAAGAAGGTGCTTATAGCCAAACAGAGCTTCAGTATGGCACACAAAACTCTATTATCACAAGAGGCTCTTTTGGAATGTATATCAATGAGCGTGCAAGAATCTGGGCATCTGCTCATTATCAACAACGTGATAGAAGTCAGTCAGAATTGTATGCACTTACGCTACAGAAGTTTAGCACAACTCCCAGTGATTTTGTCAATTACCAGACGGGTCAGACCTTAGGTCAAGAAGCATTTATGGAGGCTTACCCTGACTTAAACCTATCTCTACGCAAAGTAGGAATGAATCTATTCGGGACATTTATCCCATTCAAAAAACTAAGAACAGAACTGGCAGTGGGCTTAGAAAACTCTCAGTCTTTGCGTCCTTTTGCAGAAAACACCTCTACCATTAATTCTACGATGCGTTCTAACTCTTGGTATATTGATGTAAAAAATTATATGGGCAATGCACAACTACAAGTAGCCTATCAGCGAGGAGAGCAAGAGCCCGGGGTAAATGTATTAGGAAGTCATTTTGACTTTAGTACTCTTGATATCAATGCAGATTATAGCATCAAATCAAAATCAAATTCTTTTCTTTTAAAACCTTCTATCAGCTACCGCAAAGCCATTTATGATGATACTCCCTATTTTACAAATGCAGGTACTGAGTTTGCTTCAGGTTTACTCAATGCACGTAGTACATTAGATGATCTTGCAGGGTCATTACAACTAGATTGGACTATCAAAAAAATTCGCTTTGTAGGGGCAGCTAGGTTAGATAAGTACAATATCCCTAATGATGTATATACTTCTTATCTTGGTGCTATTAATTATCTACCGCATCCTAATCATTTTTTAAGAATTTCTTATGCCAAATCTAACCAAAGTCCATTCTTTGTCAATGTATTAGCAGATTACCAAACTCAACTCATTGCTACTCCTAATCCAGGGGTATTTGCTCGAGTAGAAATAAATGGTAATCCTAATCTTAATCTCCTGAAAGCCAAGACCTTAGAAGTAGCTTATCGTATCAAGTTAGGAAAATCTTGGCAAGCAGAAATAGAAGCATTTTATATCCAAAGTGAAGATTTTAATAAGATTATTCAATCCAATGCACTCATCCCAGGCAGCCCCATTGTATTTGACACACAGTTTAATCGTGGTAATGTAGAGATGAATGCAAACCAGGTTGGAGTTACCTTTTCTACTGAATATACTTTTAAAAAGGGGAAAATCAGTGTATTTGGTACTTGGCAGAAGACCGATTTACAGAATGCTTCGTTTTTTAGCCTCACTCCCGAAAGCGACCCTAGTGGTGAGCGTAATACCTCTATACAATCTAATATAAATAACTATGCAGCTACTCCTAGTTTTTATGGGGGTTTCTCTGGCTACATCAAATTTTCTACAAGGTTTCATCTCTCTAGCAATGCCTATATATTTACTAGACAAGAGATTACACATATCTCAGATGTAATTTTGGTGCGTCCGATTAATCCATTTGAAGTTAAATCTAAAATATTACTCAATGCCAAGCTTATTTATCTACCTGTGCAGCAACTAAAATTATTTTTAAATATAAGAAATATACTCGGGCAAGATAGCCGTGAATATTACTTTACAGATAGAATCGGAAGTTTGGTATTGATAGGAATGAATTTTGAATTATAAATATTCTATGTTAAAAGAATCTAAATATATATTGAGTGATTATTTGAAAATCATTAGAAAAATTTCTTTTGGGTTAGTTCTTATCTTTTTTTATATCTCGCACCTTTCCGCTCAAGAGTCAATACAGACCCTAGAAATGGAGTTGAAAAAAGCAACAAATGCTTCTAAGAAGTTAGAGATTTTGCCACGCCTTGCAGAATCTTATTTTTTACAAGGGAAATATGAAGTAGCCAATCAAAATGCTCAAGAAGGAGTAAAACTTGCCCGTTTGGAGCAGGATAACCTTGCTGAGATATTATCTATTTATTGGCTTGCAAAAGTTTCTCAACAAAAGAAACAATATACTATGGCACTTAATCAATATTTAGAAGCACTTACTCTTGCTGAAAAAATAAATGATAACGAAATAACTAGAGATATTCACCAAAATATAGGCGATTTATATTCCGCACAAAATGCTTATGCAAAAGCAATTGCCAATTACAAACGTGCCTTAGAAATCGATAAAAATACTCAATCGAGACAACATACAATGTTGTTAGAAAATCTAGCCTATGTCCACGCCCAAAATAAAGAATATGAACCAGCTATACAAAACTATCATAAAGCACTAGATATACAACTCCAAAATAAAAACCTAGAAGCACAAAACCGTGTCTTAGAAAAACTATCTAAAATTAGCCTAGAAGATAACAAACTCAAAGAAGCCCTTGGCTATAATGAACGAATCATAGAACTTAATAAGATGCTTAGTGATGGAGTTAGTTTGGCTAGTTCATTTAATAACCTTGGCTATATATACAGAGAGCTAGGAGATAAAAAAAATGCGATTAAGTATATGAAACAAGCTTTAGAGCTTAATGGCAAGTTTGATGTAGAAAATAGAAATAAAGAACTTCGCCAAAAAGATGCACTCTATGCCATCAACTTAGGTGTAACCTATAGTAATTTACAAGAATATAAAAATGCTCAAAAAAAGTTTTTAGAGGCTCAAAGCATTTATGAAGCACAAGGTAATGAAAGAGGACTCGCCAAAGTATATAATTTTTTGGCTGCCAATGATTACTTGAGCGGTAAAAGTGAAACAGCTACTAGGCAAATATTTCAAGCAATTGCCATAGGAGAGAAACTAAAAGATGATGAGGTTTTGAAAACATCCTATTGGCTTCTTTCAGAAATCAACCGAAAAACAAATAATTATCAGGCTTCTAGGCAGTATTATGAGCGTTTTCAAGAAAGTAATCAAAGACTTAAAGAAAGAGAGAGACAGCAAGAACAGTCTTTACTCCAAAATCAAATTAATATAGAAAAAACAGAAGGAGAAATCAAAATACTACTTGCCGAAAAAGAAAGACAAGCTTTAGCCCTCAAACAATCTGAACTTGAGCGCCAAAAACAAGATCAAGACCTTAAACTCAAAGAAAATGAACTTGCTCTTCTCAAAAGAAATCAAGAACTACAAGTAGCTGCAATCAAAAATCAACAATTGGAGAAAAACCGTGTAGAGCAACTACTGCAAATCTCAAGAGAACAGGCACAAAGTGAAAAGCAAAAAAGAAATATCCAACAGCTAGAAGCAAATAGGCGAATTCAAGATTTGGCTTTAAAGCAAAAGACTGCCCAAGAAAAAGAAAAACAAAAGGCAATAGAACTACTCAACAAAAATCAAGAACTGAAAGATTTACAAATCAAAGAAGCGGATAATGTACAAAAAAACCGATTGATAGCTGGGCTACTTGTATTCATATTTCTGGCTGTCATCATTATATTGATAGGCTTTACGGCTATGCAAAACCGTAGAAAAAATAAAAAACTTGCACAACAAACCCAAGAACTAGAGATATTTAATAAACGACTTCAGTCTAATGAGAATATCCTCCAAAAAGCCAATACACGCCTGAAAAATAGTGAACATCAAATTAAGGAAAAAAACGAAGAACTCCAAGCCAGTGAAGAAGAACTACGCCAGAATATGGAAGAGCTTGGGGCAAATAAGGAAGAAATAGAAAGCCAAAAAGAAGCCTTGCAATTCGCCTATCAAAAGATAGAAGAACGCAATGATGCTTTTATGCAATCGGTTAAGTATGCCAAAAAAATACAGCAAGCTATTCTTCCTAACCAACTTCAACTCAAAAAAGCCTTTGCAGAAAACTTTATTCTTTATCTGCCCAAAGATGTGGTTTCGGGTGATTTCTTTTGGTTTACAAAGTTAGGCAAAAAAGTATTTGTGGCTTGTGTAGATTGTACAGGGCATGGCGTTCCTGGTGCATTTATGTCACTTATTGGTAGTTCATTACTCAACCAAATCGTCAATGAACAAAAAATAACAGCGCCTAACCATATCTTAGAAAATCTACATACTAGCGTAGTCAAAGCTCTAAAACAAAGAGAAACAACCAATATAGATGGAATGGATTTGAGCATCTGTGTATTCGAGACTTGGGAAAATGGTGATATTACCTTAGAGTTTAGTGGTGCTAAAAGTTCGGTCTATTATTATAGAAATAATGAACTGCACGAACTTAAAGGAGACCGTAAAGCTATAGGAGGCTCACAAAATCATCATATACTAAACTTTTCTTGTCAAAAAGTTACCTTGCACAGAGGTGATTGTGTCTATATGACTACCGATGGCTTCGAAGATGCTCCTAACCCTAAACGTAAAAAATTTGGCACAAAACGCATTAAAGAACTTTTACAAAAAAACTCAAGCAAACCTCTAGAAACACAAAAAGAAGTATTATCTAAAGCCCTAGAAGACCATCATTCAGGCACATTACAAAGAGATGACATTACTTTTATTGGTCTAAGGATGTAATTAAATAATTTTTCTGAGGAAAAACGTTATATTTGTGTTTCACCAAATTAAAAATTATGCAAAATATATTTTTCCGTGTCCTAATTTTTGTGGTTGCGGTTTTTATAACAGATTGGCTGCTAGTCGGGGTTGCCTTTGAAACCGTTCCTGATGCCATTATTGTAGGCTTACTTTTTGCCTTTGTCAATACTTTTATCAAGCCTATTCTTAAGATATTTACTTTTCCCCTTACTCTGATGACTTTGGGCTTCTTTCCTATTATTCTGAACATAGCCATTGTATTGATTATCGCTCAGATGATTCCAGGGTTTAGGATTATAGGAGATTTCTTCTTTACTGGTGTTTGGGCATTGGCATTTAGTGTATTGCTCACCATAGTCAATACAATATTGGATACTTTCTTTAAAATTGCTAAATAATAGCTGTTAAGTAATAAGTTATAAATAATGAGTACTAATTTTTATTAGTAAGATTCTGATAATCAATCACTTACAACAAGGTTAATAACAAACTGATTTTGATGAATCACTCAAAGAATCAGAATATCAGCCTATCAAGTGGCTCGTGAAGACACGAGCCACAGAAAAGAACTTAGTAACACTTTAAAAATAAAGTAGTCGTTAAATTTGAGTAAAATTCTCACTATCAGACTCTTACAGTCTAATAACCAATAACTCATAACTCATCTCTTACTGAGTATTTACTTACTTTTCTTTTTATACCAAGATTGATATTTTTTATCTCCCACCATTTCAGGGTTAGGAAAAGTATCAAGGCCCGAGCAATTAGGAGCTTCATACTCATCATTTCTCACCAAATAACCCAATTGAGGGGCTCTTTGATTGGTAAAATAAAATTGATAATTGAGCAAGGCATATTCCATAGAATTAACCTCATAAGTAGCCTTTCCCATATATTTCCCTTCATTGACAGCAAAAGAAGAAAGCATCTGTGTCTCCATCTTGACTGAAAAACGAGCATCATCATATTCACAAGATACGATACTTAGTTTTTTGATAAAAAGTAAATTGGCTGTTACATCGCCATTCTCACTAGCATCATCACAGCAATCACAATAATCTACAATGTAACGTTCTTTTTTAAGTTTTTTGACTAAGGTTTCTGCCTCTTCCTTAGACATGCAATCCTCAGGGTCAGCCCAAGACTGAGATACACCAAACACCATAATAAAAACTAAACAAGAGAGTAATTTTTTCATCATTTAAAAGATTAATTGAAATAATAGTTTTTAAAATCCACTTGTAAAAATACGATAGCTTTCAGAAAAAATAAATTAAATGTGTGAAAGGCAACATTTAATTGATGAATGGAAACAAGTATTTTATCAATCAGTCAAAATATAATTTATTACTCACCAAACCTTACATCACAGTTACCAAATTTCTAAAAGTCATGTGAATTTAAAGGATTTACCCTATTTTATTACGATTTTTGCTATGTATCAAATATCAAAAATATAACTACTTTATCATTAATGTTATCAAAGTATAGTTCTATTATCATTTTTTGCTTTTTAGGATTTATACATTCCTACAATGTGTTAGCACAAGAAAGTAAAGAAATCAAAAATCTAAAAGAAAGCCTTATTAAAGCTGACCCTGAAGATAAAGTAGCTATCCTCAATAAGATAGGCTGGGAATATAGAAATACTGACCTCAAATTATCCCTACAGTATTTTAATGAATCCAGGGATATGGCAAGAACCAGAAAAGATGAAGTGGGTCTTGCTGAAGCTCTTAATATGACTGGTGTGATTCATCGTAAACTAGGAAACTACAACAAAGCAATAGATTTCTTCTTTGAAAGTCTAAAAATATCCGAAAAACTAAAAGATAGTATTCAAATAGCATACGCTTTCAATAACATGGGGGAAGTCTATACTTATCAACTAGACTATAATAACTCTGAGCTGTATATCAAGAAGGCACTGGCTATTTTTCAAGGCTTAGATGATAAGAAAGGAATTGCTTACTGTTACTTGAGATTTGGAGAGAATCTAGAACTACAAAAGCAGTATAGACAAGCACTTCGTTATTTTTTATCCTGTGCAGAGATTAGAGAAACCCTAAATGACAAGCGAGGACTTGCAGTAATTTATGGAAATATTGGTAATCTCTATTTTCAGATGTCAGACCTTGATAAAGCACTACTCTATGCTCAAAAATCAGTAAAACTATACCTAGAAAATGATAAAAGTGGCATGGCTCAAAGCCAAAATAACTTAGCTAAAATTTATTTTCAATTAGGAGACATCACTCTTGCAGAACAATATGCACAAAAAGGATTAGACTTAGGATTAGAATTTAATTCTAAAAAAATAGCTTTAGAATCAAGTTTACTGCTTACTAAAATTTTTGCAAAACAAGGTAAAATACAGCAAGCCTATGATTTACAATCACAAGCTCTTTTATACAAAGATTCACTATTTGAAGAGGAAGCTAACAAAACCATCAGTAATCTGCGTGAAAGCTATCAGTCAGACAAACAGGATCTTGAGATTAAAAATCTGAATTATTTACGAAAAATCAAAGAAGAAGATGCTCAATTAAAAAACACCCTACTCTATGTATCACTAGCTGCTTTGCTACTCATAAGTGTTTTTTTGATTCTCCTATACCGAAATCTCAGACATAATAAAGTCATTACTAGACAGCTAGAAGAACAAAAAGAAGAGGTATCAGGCACTGCTGAAAACCTCAAAAAAGCCAACTCTGAAATTTCTATCCAACATGAAATTATCGAACGCAAGAATAAAGACCTTACTTCTAGTATCAATTATGCCCGACGCATCCAAGAAGCCATGCTTCCTTCTGCTAAAATGCTAGAAAATGCTTTGCCAGAGCATTTTGTATTGTTTCGCCCTAAGGACATTGTATCGGGTGATTTTTATTGGGTTGTTCAAAAAAAGTATAAGACCATTGTAGCAATAGGCGACTGCACAGGACACGGAATTCCTGGTGCATTTATGAGCTTGATAGGCAACGATTTGCTCAATGAAATAATACTTGGGCGTAATATCACTGAGCCAGATAAAATTTTAACTGAACTTCGTCGCCTAGTCAGAACTGTTCTTAGACAAGAAGAAACGGGAAATCATGATGGAATGGACATTACAATTTGTGCCTTTGATACTTTTCCAGAAGGTTATGAGGAGTTACTAGGCACACCCAAGCTAGAGTTTGCAGGTGCAGAGAATCCTTTATATTATTTTGTGAATGGTAAGCTCCACGAAATCAAAGGAAGCAAGGCAATGATAGGAGGATTTAATATCTTAGAGCGAGAGCATGAGTTTACCAAACATACTATTTTGCTCGAGAAAAGAATGCTTCCCTTTACTTTTTATATGTTTTCGGATGGTTACCAAGACCAATTTGGTAAGAAAGGTAAGTTTATGAAAAGACGCTTCCGTGATATTCTCTCAGAAGTACATGAAGAAGAGATGCCTCTACAAAAACAACTGCTTGAAGAGACTATAGACGAATGGAAAGAAAATCATAATCAGATGGATGATATTCTTGTACTTGGTGTCAGAATCAAATAGTAGTGTCATATCTCAGTGCCAAATAGCAGTATCAGTATCAAATAACAGTAGTATTACATTTTGGTAATTTTGTCAGAAAATATACCAACTCGTAAGGTGTCCCTCCTGCCAAGATTTTGGTATCACACCAAAATCGGGTGCATCTCAAAATATCGTTTTTGCTTAAAATGTAGTTGAAAAACGCACTCTATTGAGAATAGTTGGTTACTATTTTTTCTAAGTACATGACAAAAAATAAGTTTAGCTTTTTTGGAACACAGATGACACAGATTTAGCGGATTCATACGGATTTTTATCTGTGGCTCATCCGTCAAATCCGTGTTCCAATAAAATGTCATGTATTCAGCTATTTTTTATAAAGCAACAAAATGAGATGCACCCGAAAAAAGTGATATTAATATTTTAGTAGAATTTGAAAGACATGTGGGATGAGATTTTTTTGATTTAGAAGATTTATTGTACTAATATCTCTATCAAAAAAATGATTTAGTCTCTGTAAAAGTTCTCAAAGCACAATTAAAAGATTCCATTTTAAAAGAAGTAATCTTTGTATAAAACTTGAATGAACGTTTTTAAAAGAACATGTCATAGAAGAGCATAAACCTGTTTTCTTAGCCATTGAAAATCAAATAAGGCAGTTTATATTAGATTTCTACAGGAAAAAAATCTTCAAAATTAATGGAAGATACGTCAAAGTATTTCTCGGAAAAAGAGATATATTTTATCATTCACCATTCAGTTGCTTAAAGTACGTTCACTAGTTTAGATTTACAATCTACCATAGGAGAAAGGCAAGTATCTGTAGATTCGATTGTTGAGGTCTTCAATCACCAACAATGCTGACTAAAAACGCTTTTAATGGTCAAAGACATTGACAATCGACAAGAGGAAGTTATGAACGTACACGATTTTCGATAAATGCGATTGTTGGGGGTCTGCAATCATCATCAACGCTAACAAAGTAATACTGTTACTGAAAATATGCCACTGAAATATGATACTGTCATTTGTTACTGTAAAATCATCACATATTTTTACGTAATTTGAGAGGAAATCTTTTACTTTGCGAAAAGGATTTTATTTCAATATCAAAATGAGTACAGAACAAGCAACCCTCCATTTATCAGAACGAGTAAATCAGATGTCGATTTCTCAAACTATCGCCATGGCTCAAAAAGCACGTGAACTTACTGCACAAGGCAAACCTATCATCAAGCTAAGTCTTGGCGAGCCAGACTTTCAAACCCCAGAACACATCAAAGTGGCTGCCAAACAAGCCATAGATGATGGATATACTTTCTACACTGCCGTACCAGGAAACATTGAACTGCGTGAAGCCATCGCTCAAAAACTCAAAAGAGACAATGACCTACACTGGGAGGCTAAGAATATCGTGGTTTCTACGGGTGCAAAGCAATCACTTGCCAATGTATTTATGGCCTTGCTAAATCCTGGTGATGAGGTAGTTATCTTAGCTCCTTATTGGGTATCTTACAGTGAGATTGTGAAGCTGGCAGAGGGTACTTCTGTTCTGGTGACAGGAGACATTGCAAAGGATTTTAAAGTAACTCCTGAACAGATAGAAGCAGCGATTACTCCACGCACCAAGGCTATTTTATATTCATCTCCTAGCAATCCTACAGGCACTGTGTATAGCCGTGCTGAGTTAGAGGCAATTGCAGAGGTAGTAGCTCGCCACGAAAATGTATTTGTGGTAGCAGATGAGATTTATGAATACATTACCTTTGAGGATGATTATTTTAGCATAGGATCAGTAGATGCTATCCGTGATAGAGTGATTACCATTAATGGTTTTTCAAAAGGCTTTGCGATGACAGGCTGGCGTGTAGGCTATATGGCTGCACCCGAGTGGATGGCACTGGCTTGTGATAAGATACAAGGACAGATTACCTCAGGCACTTGTTCTATAGCACAGAAGGCAGCTTATACCGCTATTAGTAGTGATTTAACGCCTACTTTTGAGATGAAAAAAGCCTATCAACGCCGCAGAGATTTAGTCTTAGGGCTTTGCAAAGAAATAGAAGGAGTGAAGACTTATACTCCACAAGGTGCATTTTATCTTTTCCCTGATGTGAGCTATTATTATGGCAAAAGTGATGGTACACAGACCATTGAAAGTTCTGATGATATGTGCCTTTATTTATTGAGTGATGCACATGTTGCCCTAGTACCTGGCTCGGCTTTTGGAGCACCTGAGTGCATTCGTATCTCTTATGCAGCTTCTGATGAAGAACTAGTAGAAGCTATGAAGCGTATCAAAAATAGCCTTGCGAAATTAAAATAATAATAATAATTAAGTGATGAATTGTCTTAGTAAGACTTTGATAATCAGTTTTTTATAACAAGATTAAAGTATAAGCTAATTTTAATCATCTACTTACCAGTTTATTTATAGAGGTGCAAGCGAAGATATTTGCACCCATATTTGCCTTGTTCAAGCGAAGATGCTTGAACGATATTATAGGATAATTTTATAGATGTAATGAGTTCAAAAAACATTGAGCAAATTTTTGAAGATTTTAACCAACTCAGAGTACTAATCATAGGTGATGTGATGATAGATTCATACCTTTGGGGAGATGTCAAACGCATTTCACCCGAAGCACCTGTCCCTATCGTAAACGTCAAGAAGAGAGAAAAACGACTTGGAGGTGCAGCCAATGTAGCCCTTAATGTAAAAGCACTCGGAGCTACTCCTATATTATGTTCTATAGTGGGGCAAGATGAAGACGCACAGGCTTTACTTGAACTGATGGATGAAGCTAAACTTCCTACAGAGGGGATATTATCTAGCCCTCATCGGATTACGACTATCAAGCATCGGATATTGGCAGGGCATCAGCACATTTTAAGGGTAGATTCTGAATTAACTGACCCACTTATAGAAACTGATAGAGAGCAGTTATTAAATTTTGTATTAGAGAATTTAGCTAAATGTGATGTCATTATTTTTGAAGATTATGACAAAGGGGTATTAGATACAATCCTCATTCAGCAAATCATTCAGGCAGCACACAAAGCAAAGATTCCTACAGTAGTAGATCCTAAGAAAAATAACTTCTTTGCGTATAGTGGTGCAACTCTTTTTAAGCCTAACCTCAAAGAACTAAGAGAAGGATTAAAAATAGAGATAAATCCTAAAGAAGATACTCAACTAGATAAGGCAGTTACCGAGCTTAAAAGTCAATTAAATTTAGAACAAGCCTTAATCACTTTATCCGAATTAGGTGTATATTTGGATGCGAAAACAGAAAAAATAAAACTTCCAGCACATTTGCGTAGCATTGCAGATGTATCAGGAGCAGGAGATACCGTAATTAGTGTAGCAGCACTAAGTTTGGCATTAGGCTTGCCTCCTTTGCAGTTAGCTGGTCTAGCCAACCTAGCAGGGGGACTAGTGTGTGAATATCTAGGGGTAGTGCCCATTGATAAAAGTAAACTATTAAAAGAAGCAGTGATAAATCAGCTTTTCAAATGATAAACCGTCAGAGAACCATAGAACGCATCAATGAAGTCATCTACAATAGTAGAGAAAGAATCTATGGGATTCTCAAAATCACCAATACCATTACCTTATTTGTGGCAATAGGAGCTTTAATATATTCCTTGGGTTTTGACTTGGAGAGTGATGAGATTACACGTGTGTTTGGATGGCTAGAGGTTTTGATTGTTATTTTTATATTAGATTATTTTGTTCGCCTTGTCTATTCCTACAATACTTGGGATCATGTACAAGAAAAAATACTAGAAAGCTTTTTAGTGGCATTTTCATTGTTTATAGGATTCTTTTCATTGATAGGTTTAGATATCTCTTACTATATCTTTTTGTTATTAGGTTTGGCAGATTTTAAGGCTTTTTATGAGTCTTTTGTGGCATTATACATTATTATCCTCAGCATGATTGGGCTTGCCCGTGTGAGCCAAATTATCTCATCCGTTAAAGTAAAACCCGCTACTACCTTTATCTTTAGTTTTATTTTGCTTATCTTGATAGGGACTTTTTTGCTGATGATGCCTTCTATGACTACCAAGCCTGGAGGGATGCCTTTTTTGGGAGCATTATTTATCTCTACAAGTGCCTCATGTGTTACAGGGCTTAGTACAGTTACAGTCGCTTCTTATTTTACGCTCAAGGGGCAGTTAGTAATCCTTTTTTTATTACAGCTTGGAGGGATAGGTATTGTATCTTTTGCTACCTTCTTTGCTACCTTTTTAAGTCAGGGTGTAGGGATGAAGCAGCAAGCCATTATGCAAGATGTATTGAGTACTGAGAATTTATCTTCGGCTCGTAAAACACTCCGTCAGGTAGTATTACTTACTTTTAGTATAGAGGCAATAGGTGCAGTCGCTTTGTTTTTTTCATGGGGACCTGAGGTGAAATATTACTCACCACTTAGGCAGAATCAAGACCTTATGGAGATGATAGCAGAAACAAAAGATAGTACCAAAACTTCCCAGACCAATACTGAAGTAGAATCTCTTGAAAGTGGCCCAGTAGAGTTAGAGTCGCTTTCACAGCCAGTCCAAGAAGAAGTTTCAGAAGAAGATGCTGATCAAGCTTTAGAGATACTCTTTGTAGAACCTGAAGAAGAAGTTCCCTTTAATGTGGAGGAAAGCACTAACATCACAGAAAATAACTCATTAGCTAATAAAATTTATTTCTCTATTTTCCATTCTATTTCAGCTTTTTGTAATGCAGGATTCAGCCTATTCCCTAATGGATTAGCAGAAACGGGAGTAGATACAAGTTATGTTGCACACATTGTATTAGCATTTATTATTATTTTTGGTAGTCTAGGTTTTACTACGATTCAAGATGTATTCTCTCCTAGAAAAATGAGAGAACGACTTAGCATGCCCTGGAAAAGCTGGTCAATGGGAACTCAAATCGCAATAAATATGACTATATTGTTTGTAATAGCGGGAACTGTTGGTTTTTTCTTTTTAGAGCAAGGGGAAAATCATACATTGGTAGGTAAAAATATATATGAGTCTATTATTATTTCTTTTTTTCAATCCGTAACTACTCGTACAGCAGGCTTCAATACAGTAAGTCTAGGAATCTCTGATATCTCACAGCCTACTTATATCATGTTTATATTTTTGATGTTTGTAGGAGCTGCCTCTGGTTCTACAGGGGGAGGTATCAAAACCTCTACGTTCCTGCTCTTGGCAGTATCTGCAGTAGCCAGTATTCGTGGTAAAAAGACAGTAGAACTGAACAACCGCTCTATAGCCAATGATACCATCAATAGGGCTTTTTCTATTGTAGCATTTGCCATTACTTATAATGCGATATGTATCTTTGTGTTATTGATAGTACAGCCCGATGCAGATATTCGTGAGTTGTTTTTCGAGCTGATTTCTGCTTTTGCTACCGTAGGGTTGAGTACAGGAATTACAAGTTCTCTCAATGAATATAGTCAGGTTATCCTCATTATTACTATGTATGTAGGGAGAGTGGGCACACTTACACTAGCCCTTGCATTGAGTAAAAAAGTACTCAGTACTTCTTATCAATATCCTACTGCACACGTGATGGTAGGCTAAGTAGATTCTAAAGATTTTATTTATAAAAATAGTTAGTTAGTGAAGCAAATAAATAAAGCATTAAGATGAAAAAAAATTGGATAATATTAGGATTAATAGTACTTAGTGTAGTATTCCAATCACATGAGTTTTGGCTTCAAGCCAATAAATATACACTCAAGACCAATGAAAAATGTCTTATAGACCTCAGAGTAGGAGAGGGTTTTGAAGGGGAGTTATGGGACTATCAAACGACTAAAATCAAAAAATTCTCACTTTTTGAGGATAGTCAAGTATCAAAAGATTTAAGTATTCAAACACAGGTAGGGAAGGGAAATAATTTAACTCTTTCTTTTGAAAAGCCCGGTACTAAGCTAATTGCTTTAGAAACTAATAATTTTTTTATAGAATTGGAGGGAAAAAAGTTTAACTCTTATCTCTTAGAAGATGGCTTATTTAATGCCTTAGAATACCGCAATGAAGAAGGTTTACTAGAAAAAAGTGCCAAAGAGCATTATACCCGAAATATCAAAATGCTCTTAAATGTAGGTAATAAAACCAGTAATAGCTACCGAATCAATACGGGAATGTCTCTAGAAATCTTACCTTCACAAAACCCTTATGAACTCAAAAAAGCACAATATCTAGATTTTGAAGTCTTATTTCAAGGCAAACCTCTAGGAAAGGCCATCGTAAAAGCTTGGCATCAAGAAGGTGAGAGTGTAACACTAAATACTCAAATCTCTGATGCAAGTGGGAAAGTGCGATTTTTGGTAGAGCCAAAAGGAGAGTGGATGATTAGCATCGTAACGATGGTTGAGAGCAAGGCCGAAGAGGTAGATTGGCAAAGTTACTGGGGTTCTCTTACCTTTGGATACTAAAAATAAAGAATGCTAAAGGAGATATAGATTATAAGACGTGTCTTCCTTCTCAGTTAGTATAAATGCAAATTGGTAGTATTTTTTACACCATTTTAATACATTCAAAGCCTCACAGATGGATATTCTTTTTTATCGGATTTTACTTTTATTTGTAGGCTTGGCTTTTTTATTTATACAATCAGGAGAGTATAAGTCCTTTAAAATTAAACTGGAAGTTTTACCTCAGTTCACTACTTTCTTTGGGTGGGCAGGTTTTGCTTTTTTACCTTCTTCTAAAAATAATCAAAAATATCCTTCTCCTTTGCTGATTGTTTCTTGGCAAGAACTAATAAATCTTTCTGAAGATGCCTTACTACATTTTAAAACAGACCTAAAACAAAGAAACCAATCTTTGATAGTAATTTACCCTGTGTTCATGCACAATTGGCAAGAAAGCATAAACCAATTTCAACATTTTAAGGATTTGCCCATCAGTTATTGGGAGTTTAGTGCAACTATACCCAACACTTTCTCAAGAGAATGGCAAGAAAGTTTGATTTCGGAATATGTAAGTGAATTTGGTGAATTAGTCGGGGAGATTAGAAGAGAATTTCCTAGAACTCAGTTTTTTGCTTGGGGTGCATTTCAAAAACCTACTCACACTACACAGCAAATATGGAATCATCTTTTAGCAAGTCAGCAAAATAATCTGCAAGGATACACACTGGTGATTGATACACTTAATTTACAGACTTTTCAAGCACTTTTGAAGGTAAAGTCAAATCTTTCACATCCCCAAAACAGAGCAAGACTACTCTCTCTTCATCTAAAAAATAAAGATTTAGAACTCTCTAACGGCTTTTCTAGCAGTCTACTTATCTTAAATAGTATTCTGCAACTGCCACTAGCATACCTTTCCTACCAAGATGAAAAATCAGAGGAATCTCTTATCTCTACAGAGATGCTTCTTTCTAGAATACTATGGAGAGTACCTCGCCTACAAAATTTACAATTTAAAGCAGAGGCTACTATCACCAATGTCCGCTTACAAGGGTGGTACTGGCAAAAAAACTGGGAAACAGGAGTGATTTTGATTAACCTAGGAAATGAAACTCAAAGAATACATACTGCAGATTTGTTCCCATCTTTCTTTTTTCAAGAGGTATTTACAATTTCTGCTGTTGAACAAGAAAAACCTCAACTCTCAACTAAAAAAACACAAGGATTCCATAAAGTAGTTTTACCTCCACATAGCCTAGTATTTTTAAGCACCAAATCTATGCTTCCTCATTCATTTAGCAATGATACAACACATCTCTTAGATTTCAAGATAGAACTGATTTCTCCCAACACTCTTAAAATGGAGTATCATCTGGCAGATTATTCAAGAAACCTTCATATTCGCTTATTTGATATGAAAGGAGAAGAAATCTATGCTTGGCAACAGCAAGACTGTAAAAAAGGATACTATAAACTCAATCACCAAATCAAGCATTTATCAGCAGGAGAATATCTTTGTTGTGTAGATGTTGAAAATGAAAATTTACTCAAAACCATAGAAATAGACCAAGACATACAATCATGAAACAATCTACCTGGATACATTTAAGGTTTCCATTCTCTTTTTTTTTGATGCCTGTATTTTTATTTGCACTAGGCGTAGTACCTGAGCCTGTTGGGTGGCAAGTAGCTTTGGTGTTTTTTATACTTCATTTTTTGGTTTACCCTGCCAGCAACGGCTACAACTCCTACTATGATAAGGATGAAGAAAGTATAGGAGGAGTAGAGAATCCCCCTCCTGTAAGCCCAGAACTGTGGAGAGTTTCTATTTTGATGGATGTGGTTGCAGTAGGGCTGAGCTTATTTATTGATTTATATTTTGCTTTGGCAGTGCTAGTATATGGTTTGATATCTAAGGCATATAGTTATGATAAGATTAGACTTAAAAAGTACCCTTTCATTAGCTGGATTACGATAGGTGTTTTTCAAGGAGCATTTACATTTTGGATGATTTATTGGGGTGTTGGTGCTGAGCCTACTTGGGCAAGTTTATCAGAGGGAAAAGTAGCTATGGCGGCTTTGTTAAGTACGGTGATGCTTTTGGGTTCTTACCCTATGACCCAAGTTTATCAGCATTCTGAAGATTCTAAACGTGGTGATAAAACGCTCAGTCTAATCTTAGGCATTCGGGGAACATTTCTGTTTACTAATTTAGTATTTGGGGGTGTAGCAGCGGCTTATTTCTTTTATTTTTGGCATTATCAGAGTTTGTATTGGGCTGTGGGTTTTGAGTTGGCTTTACTTCCAGTATTGATTTATTTTTTTAGCTGGTTTTATAAAGTATGGTTTGATGAAAGAGCTGCTAATTTTAAATCTACGATGATGCTTAATCTAATCTCGGCTATATGCCTGAATCTTTATTTTTTGAGTTATTATTTACTGAAGGTTTGAGAGGAATATGAAAAGAAAAAGTACTGCCTTTGTCCACTTCGCTTTTAAACCAGATTTTCCCACCTAATTTTTTGATAAAATCTTGGCTCAAAGAAAGCCCCCATCCATTACCCTCTTTACCCTCGGTATCAGGGAGAGAGACTTTTTGTTCAGGGTTAAAAATATGACTTTGGTGTTCATCAGAAATGCCTATCCCTGAATCTTGCACATGCACCACACAATGCTCAGGAGTATGCTCAGAATAGACACGAATTTTACCCTTTTTGGGAGTAAAACGAATGGCATTAGAAATCAGATTTTGAAGTACATTCCCTAATGCAGAGCGGTCTGTATCCATACATAAATAAGAAACTTCTACTAATAAATCGATTTCCTTTTCTCTGATTTGTACTTCTAAGTTACTCACAACACTATTTACCATCTCTTGAATATCCAACCTTTCTAATGAAATTTGCCAATTATCCAATTGTAGGATAGTCATTAAGAAAAGATTATCTACCATCTTATTAAACTCTTTGGTAGCATGCTCTAATTCTGAACCTAGTGCTTTAATTTCTTCTGAGGAGAGGGTATCATATTGTGTGCTAATCTGGTTTGCAAACTGAAATAAAGATTTAAGAGGACGTTTGAAGTCTTGAGATAAAATCTTCAAAAACTGGTCTTTGGTATTGTTGAGAGATTGCAGGATTTTTTTCTCAGACTCTAATGCTTCTACTTGCATCTGTAATTTGGCTTTTTCTACACTATTATTTTCAGAGGGCAGTGTAGTACCTTTGGTATCAAGCATAGCCGATACAGGACTAATTTCAGGAATATTCTTAAAGGGTGGTAAGATGATATGAAATCGAGAGAACTCATCCTCTTTACTAGAAAGTGAAATCTGACCACCAAGTGCGTTTAGTGCTTTTTTGACTACATAGAGTCCTAGTCCATTGCCTTGTGAAGAGTGATTTGCTCTCATGTACATTTTAAATACCTTGGAGTGATACTCAGAGGCTATGCCTTGCCCATTGTCATTGATAGTAATGTTCAAGACATCTTCTTTCTGGAATACACTAATCTTTAAAAAAGATTCTTCTTCTAAATTAGCACTAGAAAAATTAATGGCATTTTCTATAAGATTTTGGAGTATGATTTCTATAAGTTTAGGTAAACTCTTAAATTCAATATCTTGCTTAATCTCTTGTTCCCAACGGATAGATTTACTCTCTAACTGTGGCAAATACTGCTTATGAATAGAATCTAAAATACTCTCGAAATCAACCAATTTTACTTTAGAATCTGTTGCTTCATGGATTTCATTAATCATTAAGAGTTTCATAAGCATCTTATCCATAAAATGAGCAGTAGTATTGACCTTCTCAAATAATTTGATAGCATCTGGGCTATCAAGAGAAAGAATGGCTACTTGGGTAAGACCCATCAGCGTAGTGAGTGGACGGCGTAAATCATGGGATGCACGATAAAGAAAAAGATCTAACTCTTCTTTGGTTTGGCGTATTTCTAGAGTCCGTCTCTGAATTTCAGTCTCAAGACGAGCATTGATAATTTGAATATCAGCTTGTTTTTTTTCTAACTCACGGTTGATTTTAGTAAGTTCTCTAGCCTGTTTTCTAATTTCTACTTTTTGAAGGCGAAGTTGATCTTGGTTTTTTTGCTTTTCGGTAATATCCCAGAAAGTAGTCTGAATCCCAATCACACGGTTTTCCATATCAAAGATAGGAGATTTAATCATCTGCACTACAGTAGCCTCTATTAAAGGGGAGGATTTAAGTACTCTGATGGCTTCTAAATCACTCTCAGTTTCAATAACCAAAGCGTCATCGCCACGAAGAATATCAGTTACTTCTTTGACATAAAATTCATAAGTCTTGCGACCTATTAGATTTTCGAGCTTAATTCCTAACTGTCTTAAGAAAGCTTGGTTAGCAAAAGTAATATTTCCTTCTATGTCTGTACGAAAGAGACTTTGTGGCATAGCTTTAATGAGAGATTGATACTCTCGAGATTGCCTCATAATCTCCTCATTCTGGTTTTTCATTTTTTTATAAACCTGTGCATTTTCAATAGCAATACCAACAAAAACCGCAAAGTTTTGAAGCACGTACATATCTGTAAGTTCATAAGCATCTGAGTCTATGCTTTGTACTGTGACTACACCTAGTTTTTTATTGGATTGATTAATAGGCACATAAATAACTGATTTACAGTCCTTTTTGTTACCAAGAGAGGCTTTCAGAGAATAATCAGAAACGTCAGATTCTAATAATGATGATTGATTCTCGAGGCAGACTCTTGAAAGATGAGTATTATTTTTGGGAGTAATAGTGTCTGTGTCAATGCCGTCTCTATCAGTATTTTTGATTAGAAAACTTAAGCTTTGCTTGGAACTCTCATAAGTGCCAATAGCTAATACACTAATAGGCATGAAGTCTTGTAATAACTGGAAAGAAATATTGAGAAGACGCTTAAGGTTAGGTTGCGAAGTAATTACCAAGCCTATTTGGCTAAGTTGCGAAAGTTGGTTTTGTACTTTTTCCAAGGCAATTACCTAGTTTTGTTTATTGAGTGTGTAAATGGCAAATATCATTTTACTAAACAAAGAATGCAAATATTATTAATCAAAATCTAAAAACCTATTTGGATATTTGTTTACCAATGTAATAAAGTTATTTATAATATAGTTGTTTTTAACAAATAAATCTTAAAATATATAACATCATCTGAATAAAAATAGTTTGAAAAATAAATTGTAATAAGTTTGTTTTTTCAAGAAAAAACTAAGTAGGGTTTCGCATAAAAATCATTTTTTTGACTTGTTTTTTTTAAAAAGGTACGCTTCTTAAAATAAATAAAAATACTATCTTAATTTATGTACTTTTTTGTTTTTTAAATTTTACAATTCCTTTTCAGTATGCATCCAAAAACGTACTTTCAAACTCTTGATAATTAGAAAATATCTTATATTCAAGTTCTTTATCTGTTAAGCTGTTTTTATATTGCATGGTTTCTTTAAAGTTACTAGAAATATGTTCTTTGATGAAGTAATTTTTCACCATTGATATTTTAGGCACAAAATAGCTTGAAAACCAATGTTCAATCTCTTCTGAGTTTTGAAATCTTAGTTTAGTCCGATCCTCAGCTATCATACCTATATCATATTTACAGGCTTGCTCTGCCACTAAATCTAATACAATCTTGTATTGAAGAGTAGTTAAGAAACTCTTCCAAACTATTTTAATTTTTTTCTCTTCCTTGTTAATAAATACAGCAGCATAATTTGCTCCAAATATCTTGTTCATAAAGACCCTTAATAAGTGTGAATAAATTTAAAATAACAGTTTTTCTGTTATTGTAAGATGGAATTAATACTATGAAGAAGAATATGATTTATACTCCTAATACCTTAATTTATTCACAAGGTTTTCTATCATCAAAATTTCAACCAAAAAAGCTGTAAGGAAAACAAGAAAAAGTCTTAAAACAACTCATAAAACTAATTCTTGTTTCTTATTCTGTTACCAATTATCTGTACTAAAAAGTAATTGCTCCAT
This sequence comes from Cytophagales bacterium, assembly GCA_038248005.1. Lineage (GTDB taxonomy): Bacteria > Bacteroidota > Bacteroidia > Cytophagales > Microscillaceae > JAABSX01. The sequence continues at coordinate 25,176 of JBBRUH010000001.1, forward strand.
CGCATCCGAAGAAGTAGCTACTATATCTATGGTAGAGCGAAAATCTTTTTCACTTTGATTTGCAGGTATTTTAGCAGTAAATACTAAAAATACTTGACTGTTTTCTACAATCATTTCCCAAGCTCCTAGCTTTTTTTGGCTATTATCTGTCAGTAGTTTGGCAAGTTGTGTCTCTGTCGGTCTTTGGTTAGATTGATAAATCACCGAAAAAACTTCTCTAATTTCCATTTGGTCATATTGGCTAGTAGCAGAATGAACAAAGACCATCTGAGTACGAGATCCTACTGGTACTGTAAATAAAAATGTGCCATCATCTTTGACATCATATTTAAAATTTAGTTTGGTAAGGTTTTCAATGACTCTTGTGTCATTTGGTGTTTGAGCCATCAAGGCACAGCTTGAAGAGATAAAAACAAGTAATAATAGATAAATTTTATTTTGCATAGTTTTGTAGTTTAGGTTTCATTAATAAACTTACAAATATTATACTTAATAAACTAATATTCAAAAACTACCCTTTAAAATACTTAAAATCTCTTGCCAACTACTACTTTTTCTTTGTAAACTTGTGTCTTTCCATTTAAGTCTAATGCTTTAACCAAGACCATATAATAACCCATTCGTGCGATTACTCCCGAATTATCAGTGCCATCCCAAGTAAAAAACCCTGCTTCTGTGCCAAGTAAGTTCCTTTCAGCGATTCTTTTTATTTCTCGTCCATTGCGGTCATAGATAAAAATATCTACTACATAACTTCCTCTGTCAAAAAGGTATTGAATCTGAGTAAAATCACTTTGTCCATCACCATCAGGCGTAAATACAGTAGGGTTAATTGTAATCTTAGCCGAAGGCTGATTAGCATTGGCTTGCTGTGAGTTTAGATAGCCAGGGGTAGCAAAACCCACATTGGCAGAAGCTGATTTCCAACTATCTCTCTGGTTAGTAGGCACTTCAAAAGAAATTCTTTCCAAAGACACTCCTTCTTTATCATCTAACAATGGAAAATGAAAATCCTCATTATAATCAAAACGCTCTATAAGTAGGTCTTGATTATTGATAAGAAATACAGTGCCATCATCATCATTAAAACTAGGCAAACTACTCATCTGTAAAAAAGTACGGGTTACGGCAAGAGGGTAGTTATCTTGGATATTATCCGTATTAGCACTTAGCAAAAGATAGCTTTTGGGAGCTAATATGTAATCTTCTGTCGTAATCATTCGTTGATTGGCGATGATTTCATTGCTTAGATTGGCAAGCTTCCAGTCTTTTAGATTGATAAATTTAGAAGAATGGTTATAAATTTCTATAAAATCATTCCCTGCTGTTCGGGGGTTAAATAAAATTTCATTTAAGATTACATCCATAAAATCACTCTCAATTGCAAGCCCAAAAACCCCTTGATTAGCATTTCTAATCAAATTACCATTGCAATCGGTAAGACCTTCTACACTTACTTGATAGCTTTGATTAGGACTTATTTCAGGGCTAACTTGTAATAAGACTTGTCTAAAAAATGGAGCTACGGGAACGACACTCACTACATTTAATCCATTGCTAAGAGAATATGTGCCATTTTGTAAGCTAGTTTGATTCATAGACTCATTAAAGGTAAGTCGTAATGTTTGTGTATTTAAAGCCTCACTACGCCAAAGTTCAGGAGCAGTCAAATCTGGGCGAGTATCAGCTACAGAGTTTACTCGGCTCGGTGTGCCGCCATTGTTAGATTCGGAAGCAATCCAGTTTTTGCGGGCTACACAAGGATTTTCTGTATCAATCATCTCAAGAGTCCATCCTCCCTCAGCTTTGCTTGAGTTTTGATACCAGCTATCAGAATATTCTACTGCAAAGATGAGATTTCCAGTAGCACTTTCTAGCTTGAGCAGTTCACCACTATTGGTAAGTGAAGGAAAGGTTGGAATAGCAATGGCACTCCCATATAGCTGAAAACCACTTAGACTTGATTGCCCACAAAGCACCACATAAGCACCCGAAGCAAGCACATAATCAGGCAATGTAAAACTCCCCCCATTGTCTTTTAATACTACATCTTTGAGATTAAGACTTCGGTTAGAACGGTTATAAATCTCGATAAATTCTGCCTCAGGCAAGCCATTGAGAGGTGCAGCATCTCCTGTAGGGTCTGCCATGATTTCGGTAATGATAAACTCATGGTATTGAGGAGGGGCGTTATAGACAAATGTCGCTTGAGTGGGATTAGGGCTTAGAGGATTTCCAGATAAATCTTGTAATCCACTGATAGTCAACGTATTGCTAATTCCGCTTATAAAGGAATTAGTAAACTCTAAAAAAACTTGACTAGGATTTGAAGTATTTATTTGTGCAGTGAGAGGTATTCCTAAGCCATTATTGACAGTATAATTTGCTACGCTTTGGGCTGAAAGGTTGGTCATCGCCTCACTAAATTGAAGGGTAAGTCTTTGGGTGGACTCTACTAAAATATTAAGAAGGGTAGGAGACTCATTGTCTATAATCTCATCACCAATATAAAAATCATCTAAGAAAAAATTATTTCTGTTGGAAGATGTATGATTACAAACTATCCCAAAGAACTGAGTAGAGTTATATGTATTGTCTAAAAAAGGATTCCCCTCTGAATTAAATAACTCTCCTCCAGTAGGGTCAGCAAATATTTCCCAATTTCCCAAAGCATCTCTTACTATTTTGATACGTACTTTTACGGTACTGGAGAAGGCTGTACTACCTGTAAAAAGCAAGGTAGAGTTAGCTCCATTCTGGCGAAAAATTCTAATAAAATCATTGCCTGTTTGCCCTATCTCGAGGTAATACCCGTTGAGATTGCCTTTGAGATTACTTTGATTAGAAACCAAATAGACTCTAAGCTGATTACTGCCAGAAGGAGCAAAACGCAAGTCTATCAGAAATCGCCATTCTTTATCATTTATCTGAGCATTAGGAGTACTCAGTGAAAGTATAGCTGTAGCACTAGGCCCTGCACTTCTAAGCTGGGCATTGTCTATTATGAATTCACTCGCATCACCACTCCAAGTTGGATTTTGAGTGAAATTTCCATCCAAAAAATTATCTTGGAGTTGGGCAAAAGCACTTAAGGAAATACTCCAAATAATGAGAAGACTAATAAAATATTTCATTCCCTTAAATTAATACTTTTACTTAAAAATGCGAAATTGAGGAGTATAAACTTAGGTTAAATAATTATTAAGTTTTTGGAGAGTATCAGAAAATTTATCGAATACGAAGCATCTGCCCCGAGTTGAGTGTTGCTTGTCTTAACCCATTGAGACGGATGATTTCTTCGGGTTTGACTTCATATTTACTAGCAATGACTACGAGCGTTTCGTTTTGGCCTACTTCATGAAAAAGGTATCCTTGCTTGGGAGTAGCATTGCCATAATGCCTAAAATGGTGAGGTTTGATGAAGAATATATCTGAGCGGATTTGATCTTTTTGTTTGAAATCATAGACAAGTTGTGGGTTGATAGTATATCCTTGGTATCTCACCTCAAAATGTAGGTGAGGTCCAGTGCTATACCCTGTACTTCCTCCTAGACCTAATAATTGCCCTGCTTTTACTTGTTGTCCTACATTTACTTTTCGCTTTGATAAATGAGCGTAAAGTGTTTCTAAGCCATTGTCATGCTTGATAATGACATAGTTACCATACCCGCCACCATACGTAGAAAGCTTTACATAACCATCAAAAACCACAAAAACAGGCTCTCCCATTCTTAGTGCTAAATCAATTCCGTGATGAAAATGCCCTTGTCTAGGCCCAAAACCAGAGGTCTTTAGTTGGGTATCTCTTAATGGAGGAGCCCACAGTTTTTTTGTTTTGACCTCATAGAGTTGAATAAAAATAGGGTCTTTAAGGCTGACAGGGTGGAAACTTCCTTTTTCTTGAAATACATACGTAAAGCCAAGACTGGCACAATTTTCTTCGAGAGAGTCTATTTGAGGGTTGGCTTCGTGGGCTTCCTGTGCTACACTTCTATTTAAAAAACTTAGCACTAGAATCCATAAAAAGAATGCAATCTTTAAATATAAACCTTTGATGATAAATGATAAATGCTTGAATATACGCATAAAGAATACTTGATTAGAATTACCTGTTTCTTTAATCGAATTATAGCTGAGAAGGTTTCCCATAATTACTTCTTTTTTGGAATATAACAAACACGAAAGTGTTTGCGATGAATTAAGATTTTATTTTTTGAGAATAAATTATTGAAAGATAAAATCTCTATTTTAATCTGTAAATTTTGCGACATAGGAATAGAAAATCCATACTAAGTTCATACTGCATATCTAACTAATTAATTTAATCAAATTGGAACTGGTAAGGTTGATTAGATTTTTTTCCTTTTTTGGCTTTGGGGTTATATTTAGGAATCATATAACTAATATTGAGAGAGAAATTATGAAGTTTAAAATCGCTATCTATGTATCCAAATTTATAAATTAAATCATCATTTACACCTCTATTTTCTCCAATAACTTGTTGGGTAAGCCCCCAGTTAAATCTCCCTTCAAGAATAACATCACTGCCTGATTTCAGAAAATTACGAAATCTAAATCCTCCTCCTGCTACAAGGCTGTATTGTAGTTTTTCTCTTTGCTCAAAAGCAAGTAAATCATACGTGCCAGTGATGGGGTCTCTGCTACCTCCACCAGCAATATCTCCTAAGACATCTATCCTGCTTAAGTCAGTTTGTGCTGACATTACATAGTTTACAGCACCTCCTAAGACGAGAAAAGGTTGGATTTTATTTTTGATAAGTTCTTTGTTTACTTTTGATTCAGCGGGATTTTCAGGGCTTTCTTTATCTACTTTATATCCTTTTCTTTTGAAATGATATTTAAGTAGGATAGGCAACGAAAGTTGATTTTGAGTTTCGGTAAAAGTAATATTAGCGAAATCTAATACCTGATCACTAAACTGATACCCTTGTTGCCTATATACTAGCTCGGGAACAAGCGAAAACGAACGCTTTTGTCCTCCAAAAGGAAACTCTAAGGCGAGAGCTACTTCATAACCTAGTTGTGATTGATAGCTACCTCTTGCGATATTAGATTGGTCTATGCTAAAGTTGGTAGTGGTTTCTACTTGGGCAAAATTAGCACCTACCCTTAATCCTAAATAATAAATTGGTAGTGCCTGTAACTCATAATACAGTTCAAGAAACTCTGGCACTTTAGATTCAGGTATAGAACGTGAATTACGTGGGTCATACTCAGGGTTATTTTTCAGCTGAGATTTCATGAACTTGACCATGCTTTCCCTTGCTTTTTCATTATCATTTACATAGATATAGATAAGGGTCATGTATTTGTAAGCTTCTATCTTTTCCTCTTTTTTGAGTGATTTACCTTCTAGGCATCCTAATAAGATATTCTCACTTACTACTTTATCAATGGTACCTTGATTATAGGCATCTTTGACTTGAGCTAGTTTTTGGGAGCACTCTTGGTCTTGTGCTACCATGATTTGAAAAGGAATCATTAAGGAAAGTAGAAGAATACCCCATTTTTCAAAGAATAATTGTATCATGTTGTGTTGTGTATAATTCAATGTGAGATTTTATTTTCCAAGAAATTGCTTGTTTATTTTTTTATAGGTTCTAAATCATCTTTAGTAATCTCCTCACCAAGACCATATTGATTACAAGTTTTTTCATAATAAATAGTGCTACCTGTCTTTCCCTGATTTTTTGTGTTAGATTTATCATCTTCTTTATTTTGAAGAGTTGCTACAAAACGTTCCCATTCTTTTTTACTCATATTTCGGGTAAGTTCAGGACATATCTGCGAAGACATTGTCTCTAAATCAGTAGGCCAAGCCCTCACTAAATTATCTCTACAGCCTGCTAATAATTGACTTCCATCTGCATTAAAAGTAATAGACCAAACCCAGTCTTTGTGGTCTTTGAGGATAATAGGTGGTCGGTCAAAATCCTTCTTTTCTCTGATATTCCAAATGCGTACAGTCTGGTCAAAACTTCCTGTGGCAAGTTTAGAACCATCTTTGCTAAAGGCCATTTGATTTACACGGGCAAAATGACCCTTCAGGATACCTTTTTGTGATTTTCTTTGTACATCATAAACCTGCACCATACCATTGGCATCACCTACTGCTAAGAATCGTGCATCATCACTCAGAGCCAATGAAATAATAGTACTTAGCCCTGAAATAGGAAAAGCTTGTTTTTGGGTATAATCACCAGTCAGAAGCACTACTTGATTTCCGAGAGCATACACCACGATGCCTTCAGAAGAAGCAATGGCATTAATCTGTCCTTGTTGTGGTTGTATCACACGGCTAGTACCAATTTGGACATCGGCTAGATTAATATTTCCACCTTCATCAGCGAAGATAAGTCGTTGATTATCTATAAAAGTAACATACCAAACCTGCCCTATTGCGGCTTGCTCGAGTTTAATTTTCTTAGGTGCAACTTGTAGATTGCCATTGGCAAAGAGTTGTACACCTGAATAATTACCTACACAAGCCAACCAATTTTGGCTAGGACTCATCGCCAATGCTCTATGAATAGAATCTTGTTTTATACTTTGAATGATTTGATGGCTTTGGCTGTCCCAAAGAATGATTTTACCATCACTACCAGCCGAATAAATCTGATTTCCTTGTTTACTGACCAAACCTCTTACATTGGCACCATGCGCTATGAGTTGATTATATTGGTCTCCTTTGAGTGCTTTGAGAGCATAATATAAGCCATTATAAATTTCAGGATTGCTAGGGTCACCACCACTTCGCTTATGAAAGCGGTAGGCTTGCTCTGCTATGAGTGCTTTTCGTTCTTTTTCGTCTTGGTCAGATTGAGGGAGTTCTAGAGATTTAATAGCCATTGTGCTGGCTATAGAGAGCAAGCGTAGTTTGTCAGCCTCTTCTCGTGCGAGTTGTGCGAGTTGCTTTTCTATTTCAGCAAGTTCTTTGTTCATTTCTGCGATTTTCGCTTCTTTTTTCGCTTTTTCCTCAGCAGTACGAGCCTCCTCAGCTTTTGCTCTGGCGATTCCTTCTGAGATAACGGCCGCCTCAGCAGAAAGCCTAGCTTTTTCTTTTTGAATCTCAGCAATGCCTCTTTGAAGTATTGCTTCTTTTGTTTTTACTTTTGCATCATCTTCAGCTGCTTTTGCTTTTTTGGCTTCTCGTTTGGCATCTTCGGCTGCTTTCTTAGCTTCAATGGCAGATTTCCTAGCAATTTCCCCTTTTTCTAATGCTAATTTCCCCTGCCTAGTAGCCTCCTGACTTTGTTGCCAAGCGAAGCCCGCCAAGATAATCGCAAAAATAAGGGCTGCTATGATAAATCTAAAGATAAAATTATCTCTTCGGCGATCTCTGAGTCGCTTCTGTTCTTTATTGACAAGAAGTTGCTCGTGTGCTTCTTTGCTAGACTCTAAGAACCACATAGTGCGGTCATAAGTAGGGTGATAGCGAGTTCCCCAAGCTTTGGTGGGTTTTTGTTTGTTTCGCCAGTCTAGGGCTATTTCTAAATCAGGATTTGTCCAGAGTCCTGCTTGTCCTTTTTGGTGTTTTTCGGCATCTTCAGCAAGACGCAGATAAAGCTTTACGGATTCTGCTTCTTCTTCCACCCAAGTTTGTAAGGTAGTCCAGACACGGATAAGGCTTTCATGAGAAATATCTACAATGCTATCACCATTGAGAGGTTCTTCTTCGGGAGGCATTAAAAGCCCTCTATCTTTACGGCGAAAAGGTTCTACTATAGCCATTACTTCGGCTTCTGAGGTATCTACCTCATGAGCGATTTCTTTGACTTGTGCTGGTCTTCTGACACGTCTGCCATCATTGGTGATTTCTGTAATTGTCCTGAATATCTTAGCACAGATATTTCTTTGCTCTGGTGGAAGTTCATTATAAGCCTCATTGGCATGTACTGAGAGTGCTTGAGCGATTCCTCCTATGCTTTCATAGTGATAGACTTTGATAGTAGAATCTCTGTTACGGTGCTGTTGCCACTCATTCCAAGTTCGCATCAAGGCATGTTGCATCAGAGGGAGTTGATCAGGAATTTCTTCTACATCATCTAGCACTTTTTTTACTAACTCATCTTCTATCTCAGCATTCATATACTCAATAGGTCCTTTGATGGCGGCTCGTTTTTCTTCACGAGTCATAAAGGGAATCAGGAACTGACTGTCATTGATTTTCTTGGTAAAATTAGGATACCTTGAGCAGTTGCCGATAAAATCAGAACGCATCGTGATGACCACATAGATAGGCACTTCTGCCTGTGCAGTGAGGTCTAATAATAACTGTACAAACTGTTCAGAAGAAGTATGATTTGATTTATTGATGTTTTCGAAGCGAAATAACTCTTCAAACTGATCTACAAAGATGAGTCTATTATGAGGGTTTTCTTCAAATTCTTGGCGTAGCTGTGTGGAAATTTGTGAATACTCAGTAGTGTCTTCGGGAACGCCAAGAGCATCGAGGAGATTTTGAAGGGGTGCTTCCCCAGGCTGCATATTACTTATTTTCCATTCAAGTTCATTATCAGCAGGGTTTTTATCATGTAGGGTAGGGAATAAGCCACAATAAATAAAGGAAGATTTACCAATACCTGAAGGCCCTATGACAGATACAAAACGGTTTTTAATTAGTTTTTGGGTAACCTCTTGCACTTGTACTTCTCTCCCAAAAAACAGATAAGACTCGTCTGGACGAAAGGCACGTAACCCAGGGAACGGGTTTTGGAGTTTTTTTGTGGAAGTAAGTGTATCAGTTTCCATAATTTAAGTAGTTTTTTTAAAGAGTCATATAATTTGACCTAGAGTTAATTTTTTTTTAACGATAAACTTTAATAAAAGAATCATAAAGATATATTTTTAATATTGTGCAGTTTAAAAACTACTTTTGTTCAAAATTTAATAATTCTTTTATAGAACACAAATCGCTATTTTTTTGCAAAATAAGAAATCATTGGCATAAAAAAAACATTCTAAATCTAAATATTAATGAATCTAGTAAACTTTTATCCTGGCCCCTCTAAATTATATCCTCAAATACCTCAATATATCCAAGAAGCAAGTCATTTGGGCATTTTAGGAGCAAATCACCGAAGCAGTACTTTTATTGAAATTTCTAAGCATAGCATTGCTTTGCTCAAAGAAAAACTCTCTATTCCTGAAGATTATTGGGTTTTTTATACTTCTTCGGCAACTGAGTGCTGGGAAATCATAGCACAATCTCTTATCCAAAAAAATAGTTTACACATTTTTAATGGAGCTTTTGGAGAAAAATGGTGGAACTACACACAAAAGCTAAAGACTCAACCTGAAAAAATAAAAAAATATAGTTTTGAGATAGAAGAGGAACTCACTTCTGCACATGTCAAATCACAATATACAGAAGAAATAGAAATGATTTGTCTCACTCATAATGAGACTTCGAATGCTACGGCTATTTCTTATGATGCTTTAAGACAGATAAGGCAAGATTTTCCTGAGACTCTCATTGCTGTAGATGCCACGTCTTCTCTAGGAGGTGTAGCTCTTGAGATAGAGCAAGCAGATATTTGGTATGCATCTGTCCAAAAATGTCTGGGTCTTCCTGCTGGGATGGCTGTGATGATTTGCTCGCCTCGTGCCATTCAAAAAGCCTTGGAGATTGGTGAGAATCAGCATTACAATAGCTTGGTATTTATGATTGAAAACATGAAAAAGTGGCAGACAACGCATACTCCTAATATCTTAGACATTTATTTGCTGGGCAAAATCATGGAGAAAGTATCCCCGATTCGTCAAGTCTCTGCTGAACTCAATCGTCAGGCTACCTATTTATATGAACTTTTCTCGAATGTAAAAGGAATAGAACCACTCATTAAAAACAATGAAACTCGCTCTTCTACAGTGCTTGCATGGCAAGGAAGCCAAATAATCATTCAGGAAATCATAGATAAATCTTTAAATCAGAATATTATTCTGGGAAAAGGCTATGGTTCTTGGAAAAATACAACTTTCAGAGTGGCTAATTTTCCTGCTATTTCTGCCCAAGATATTGTATTATTAGATGAATTTATCTTAAAATATCTGATATAATAGTAATATATCTTTTTTTTGGCGTGAGAAAGCGAATCAATTAAAACCAAATATTGTTTTGATTTGGATGTAAATAATTTATAACTTTGCATCCTATATTAAAACATTTATTTATATGAATTGGAAAGAGATATTATCGGTTTCATTGGTTTTGTTTTCGGTGATTGATATTTTGGGTTCTATCCCAATAGTGATTGATTTGCGTCAAAAAGCAGGACGTATTCAATCTGAAAAAGCAACTATAGTAGCGGGCATTATTATGCTGGCTTTTTTGTTTTTGGGAGAATCTATTCTTAAACTTTTTGGTTTGGATGTGCCTTCTTTTGCGATTGCGGGAGCATTGGTAATCTTTTTCTTAGGTTTAGAGATGGTTTTAGGGATTCGCTTTTTTAGAGATAATGCAGGTGTAAACCCTCAATCATCTTCTATTGTGCCTTTGGCTTTTCCACTCATCGCAGGGGCAGGCACTATGACTACTATCTTATCATTAAGGGCAGAGTTTAGCCAAACCAATATTTTGATAGGTATTCTTGTCAATTTGGTTTTTGTATATTTAGTGCTTAAGACATCACATTGGATTGAAAAAAGGCTTGGTCAAGCTGGTGCAGATGTGCTTCGTAAAGTATTTGGAGTGATTTTGCTGGCTATTGCCGTCAAACTCTTCAAAACCAATCTTGCTATAGATATTAATGCCATGCTTGAAGCTTATAGACAAGTGAAGCAACAATAGTTGTAAGAAAGGCTTCTCTTTATGGGAAGCCTTCATTGTATATGACTAATTATTCGCATCTGTAAATGCTATTAAGTCTTCTATTTTGTTGATAATCATTCCATTAGTAGGCACTTTGAGGTCTTGCCCTACTACTTGGTATCCACTCAAAAGTACTTTAGAATCAGGAAATTTATTACAAACTTTGCCAACATATTCTTGAATCGCATCTTGCCCAGGAGTAGAAGTAATGATACTTAATACATATTCTGGTTTGTGTATTTTGTGAGCCTCTACCAAATCTTGGAAAGGCAAACTTTGCCCTAAATAGATTACTTTATTGTTGCGAGATTTGATGATAAAGCAAGCAAATAACAGAGCAAGCTCGTGAGTCTCACCCTCAGGAAGATAGAGTAAATATTTGTGAGAGTCTGGGTTTTGGCTATAGACTTGTCCATCAATCGCTACAATGATTTTTTGTCTGATAAGATGACTTATAAAATGCTCTTGTGCGGGATTGATAGCTCCTGTCTGCCACAGAAAGCCTATTCTTACCAAAAATGGATAGATAATCTGTGTCATGGTGCGTTCAAACCCGATTTGGAGGGCATTGGTAGAGATGATTTTCTCGAAGCGGTCTTCGTCTAAATCTATCATTGCAAGGGTCAAAGCTTGAATCTGTTCTGGTGATTTGGAGCTTTGTTCGGTAATCTCTATAACTCTTTGTCGTAGGTCTGCTTCAGTCATCTCAGCTATTTTAGAGATTTTAAAACCATTTTCTTTTAAAAGAGATACATTAAGGATTAATTTTAAATCTACATCATCATAATACCTGATGTTAGTATCAGTTCGTTTGGGTTGCACTAAATTATATCTTTGCTCCCAAACTCTTAAAGTATGGGCTTTGATGCCAGATAAATGCTCTAAATCACGAATAGAATATACACTCATTGTTCTATTTATTAAAAATCTAATCTATCTACAAATATTAGAATTCAGCTTAAAGAGCTAAATAAAATTGTCATAAATATTAACATAGAAAAACTTAAAAAATGAATTGATTAAGATTTTTTATAGCCTTAAAAGATGACTTATTTTATATTATTACCTAGAAAAGTCTATTTCAATTTATTAGATTACTAAACTTTGTGAAATAGGATATTGTTTAAAAAAAGTTGATGAAATAGGTTAAATTGTGAAACAAAAAGAAAAAAAATTGTGCTGAATAAATCCAAATTGCTATGTAATTGTCTTTTTTAAAGTTTAAATTAAAGAAAACAAAGAGAAGCAAACCAGACACACTAAACCAAGCCAAATAATTACGGATAGGTACAGTTTCGTGGTTCCAACTCCACATTTGATGCTTTATAGCTACAGGCTCAATCAAAATATCAATCAAGACCATCAGACTTGCTCCTATCAATACTCTCATCCAGATAGAAGAGTGAAACCGCATAGCGATATTGCCAGTAGCATAAATTAGTACTAGCCAGTTAAGCCCGATAATCAGAGGAATCTCATCTAACTTAAAGCCAAGCGTAGAACCATATTGGTAACTGCCAAAAATAACTCCCGTATGTACACCAAGCCACTCTATCCCAAAGCCAACACAGAAGCTAATAGCTATAAAGGCAATGAAAGAACTTCGCCAGTCTTGATGAAAATAAAGTAAAATCACTGTGCTACTCACCAGATTAAAGGGGATAAGCATCTCAAAAAAAGCCCTAGAGGGTTGCCATTGCAAGCCAATAAAACCAGCAATGTGCATAGAGACAACCAAGGCGACTGCCCAAGTATAGTCTGTAACCTGTATCAAATTAATTTCTTGATTTCTTTTCGTCTGCATAAAAAATGTTAAAAACAAGCCTTTATTAAACTATAAAAAGACCTAATGTTTTGTATATTTGATAATAGATAAATGTTTTGAAGTATAATTTTAAGTAAGAAATAAAAAATAGAGAAAACTCTTAACCAAAATCACTCATAAATTTTATATCCACAACCTATAACTACATAAACTCCATGTCTGTTTTGTCAGAGCCTATTCACTTAGAAGAAATTCAACTTGCTCCTCAGCCCATAGGTCAAGGCGGTGAGGGGAGTGTCTTTGAGATACTAGCTCCTCTGTCTTTATGTAATTATGTAGCCAAAATCTATCATCCTAATCAGAGAACACTGAAGAGAAAAGAGAAACTAGACTTTATGATGTCTAACGCTCCTCTGTTAAGTGATTCATTGTCAGTGATATGGCCCGAAAAGATTCTCTATGAATCAGCACAATTTGCAGGTTTTTTGATGAAAAAAGCAAGAGGTAAATATGACCTTACGGTGCTGAGTAGCCTTAAAATCCCTTTGCGAATAGAGCCTGAATGGGCTACTCTTTTTTCTAGGCACACTCAAGAGGGAATGGAAAGACGTGCTAGGATTTGTTTCAATATTGCTCATGCAGTCAAAGAACTACACGAATCAGGGCAATATGTGATTACAGATTTAAAACCCGAAAACATTAAAGTAAATATTCAAGGCTTGGTTTCTCTGATAGATATGGACTCTATTGAGATTTACTGGGAGGGTATCGTAAAGTTTCCTGCCTATAAATGTAGTCCTGAGTATGCACCTCCTGAGTTGAAAAAACTCAATTTTGAGGATGATTTTATTTCTGAAAGTTGGGATAGATTCTCTCTGGCAGTTGTTTTCTATAAAATTTTGCTGGGTTTGCATCCCTTTGCAGGCACAGGGCGAGGTAGGCTAGACAAATTAGCAACACTACAAGCCAAAATCCATGCAGGCCTATTTGTGATGGGAAGCCGCAAGAGTGATTTTAGGATTATACCACAGCCACACTATAATTTTGAAGCCCTTACGGAGGGCTTGAGGAGTTTATTTTTGCAATGCTTTGATGAAGGAATCTTTGAGCCATCACTCCGCCCCAAAGCTGCTGATTGGTTTAAGCAATTACAAGAATTTAAACTTCACAAAAAATCATATCATCTCACATACACTGAAGTAAAGCCTCAAACATATCAAACTCATCAAGATGCACAAATATTTGAAATTGAAAAGACATGGATGAATTGGAATGGAAACTTGAATTGGATTTATTGGCTGATTATTTATAATTATGTAACTAATGCAACTGTCCTAGGACATTCTTTTTCCAATATATGGTTTTTGCTTCTTTTTGCTTCTATCCCCTTGCTTTTTGGGAAAAGAGTTACCAAGATTGATTTTGATTTGAATGATGAAGATTTTTATTATACCCAAAAATATTTGTTGGGTTATCAGCGCATTAAAAAAGTTGCATTTGACAAGCTGCGCTGTGAAAAAAAGGAATCCAATAAATCATATCAGGTAGTTTTTTATAAAAAAGGACGTTTTTCGGGGAAAAAAAAGCTGTTTAGTGTTAAATTTAAGAAAATTGACCCTTCTTCCAAAGATCAATACGATGCTTTGGTAATGTTCCTAAAAAAATGGAAAATGATAAGCAGAGAAGTAATAGTGTAACATAATAATCAGTAAGTGATGAGCTATAAGTTTGTAATAAATTGATAATGAGTGTTTTAATTATTCATAATGAGTAGTTCATTTTTAGCATTTTACTAAAATACAATCATTCTCTTGCTTTGATTATTTCAGTTAGTCTATCTTGTTGGATGGTAGCCAATTCATAAATAATCTTTACCCAAATCAGAATACAAGGAAAAACTTTGAGTTCATAAGGTTTTACCAGATAATCCCTCAAAAAAGAAGGGAAAATATCAGTAGGGGAGAGAGAAGTAAAGACAAAAGCAATTATAAAGAGTGCTAGGTTTAGAGAAGTAGGTTTACTCACCACAAACCAGAGAGCAGCCCCAGCCATTGCTAAAATAAAAGTAGGTGACTCTGCCTTATGATTAAAGATGACTACCCAAATCAGAATAGAGCAAAGCACTAAATATCTAAATGTATCATTTGAATAAGATTTCAACCTTATTAAAGGTGCTAAAAAAAGTAATACACCTACAATAACTACAAAAAGCTTATTGATTTCTAAACCAAACCAAGCATAAAGCCAACCCATTACCGAATATCCATAGGAAAGCGTATGATCATTGGCCAATAGATTGCCATAGCTAGCAATCAAAAATCTATATTGAGCAACATCAATGAATAAAAAAGGCACTAAAAATAAAATAATTGCCCAAACCACAGAATAGATAATAAAACGCAACTTATGTGGGTAAAATAAAAACAAAGCAAAGCCCACAATCCCAAAAAATTTAATATAAACAGAAAACATGAGGCAGAAAATAGCCAGAAAATATTTATCCCTCTCTAAAAGACCCAATGCAAAAATAATTAGCCCTGCTATCAAAGCATTTGATTGAGAATTTTGAATAGAAGTCAGGAGTTCAATCAAACTAAACATTAAGACCATTCCTTTCTGAGTATTAGAAAGCTTAGGCAAATAATAAACGGATGCAAGAAATACAAAAGCATTGAGTAGATTCCAAAGGGTAAGCCCAAGCCAATCAGGAAAAATTGCAAAAATTCCAAACATGCCTGCAAAAGTAGGAGTGTATTTATACAAATCCCAATGTTCATCAGGGTAGAGAGCATATAAATCTTGCTGATGAGTAAGGTGATAAAATGATTGCTTGAAGATAAGATAATTATTATAGTGTGTATATAATTGCCCTCCATCTTCAAAGGCTTTAGGACTCAAAAGCAATGATTGTACACTAGCTATTACTGATATTAAAAAAAATATCCCAATGATAAGGTATCTTTTAGACAAGATAGAAGCAATATTAGTCTGCATATATTATTCTATAAATAAATAGAAGTTTTAGAATACTTACCCTTTAAAGTTGAAGAAATAGTTAATCAGATAATTCCAGATAAATACTGCTACAATTGCTATAAACTTAGAGATATAAAATTCAAATAAATTCAAGTAATCATCTAAAAACCAGATAATTAGATTATTTAAAATTAATCCTATACTTGCAATGCTAATAAATAGAGCAAATTCTTTGAGGACATTGGGGTTTTTACTTTTGAATGTCCATATTTTATTAAGTATAAAGTTACTGAGGGCAGCAGTAGCAAAACCAATACTATTGGCAATGTATTTATCAGTAAAAAAGACCTCTTTGAACAAGTAAGTGAGGCTATAATCAATGACAAGTCCTGAAAATCCAACTATGCCAAACTTAATAGCTTTAACTAAAAACTGCTTATAATTATTCATATTATCCCGACCAAAAAAACAAAACCTATTTCTTAATAGAGGATGTTTTTTTTACTACTCTTTAAATATTATTCTGATTTTATTTGTAGAGGTGCAAGCGAAGACGCTTGCACTAGTATTTACCTCGTTCAAGTGTCTTCGCTTGAACGGTATTGTCAATATAAAAACATCGTAATAATCTCTTTTATAGTTAAAGTTGTTTTCAACTATTTACTATCTTTTTTTTGAGCAAATTTATTACTTAATTGCCAAAAAATGGTAGAAAAGAATAGATTAGTGAGTTATAAGTTTATAATAATTTGATAATGAGTATCTTACATAGACTAACTTGTCGCTTTATTTAACTTTTGTTCCTTATCTATCTTTTTTAGGAGTACTTTCAAAACAAATAACCAATATCTCACTAAGCTCTCAATCTTAAAGCATATTCACTTGGAAACACTCAATATTCAAACCCAACGCCTTCAAATCAGAAATTTAAAAACCTCTGATGTAGATAATTTTTTTGTATATCGCTCCAATCCAGCCGTTACTGAGTATCAGGGCTTTGATGTGATGAGCCTTGAGCAATCTGCCGATTTTATAGCTTCACAAAAAGAAAAACTCTTTGGTAAACCTACCGAATGGGTGCAATATGGGCTTGAAAACTTAGCCACAAATACAATTATAGGCGACTGTGCCATCAAACTTCATGAAGACCCTAGAATAGCTTCCATAGGAATTAGCATCTCACATTTATACCAAAAGCAAGGCTTTGCAAAGGAAGCATTGCAAGGAATTTTAGATTTTTTATTTTACCAAAAAAAGATTCATAGAGTAGAAGAAATCGTAGATGCAGATAACATAGCCTCTATTCAGCTACTCAAAAGTCTCGGTTTCAGGTTAGAGGGGCATTTTGTGGAGAATATTTTTTTTAAAGGAAAATGGGGTAGTGAATTTCAGTATGCAATACTCAGACGTGAATGGGTAGATGAACCTTCTAGTTTGGATAAGAACTCTTGAGTCTGTACTTTTGAAATAAATGCCGATGCAATGGTCTTTGCTTGCATCACTACAAATAAAAGCTGAACAAGATATTTATCTAAAAGAAAGATACTCAAAATGAAAAACTCTTTTATGAAGGAAAAGATAATTTTAGGAATCATCATGGGGCTGATTTGGCTTCCTATTTTTTTCCTTTTTATTCAAAATTCTTTCTCAAAACCTGACTTTACGCCCAAAAGAGAATTGGTAAGTCGGTTTTTATTGACAGATTACTGCTTTTCTACCGAATCTAGGCATACACGACACCTTAACTTTCCTGAATTAATTGCCCCTTTTCAAGATTTACCAGGAGGACACGATCATTTTCCGTCTTCTTCTTTTCTTTGGGCAAATCCTCAAAGATTTCAACCTGTCTTTATAGGAGATGATGAGCAATAAAATAATTAGCTTCATTTTGTCACAGAATAGCAGCATTTAGATAAAAACCAGCCTGAAACCTTTTATATTTAACAGAAGTGTTTTACTTTTAAAGTGGAAATAAACGCAAGTTTTTAAGAGAAAAACATGAACTTGCGTTTATACA
>JBBRUH010000002.1:0-40139 GCA_038248005.1 Cytophagales bacterium
CTAATATAGAACTTGAACATCAAAACTTAGAAAAAGAAAAACGGGCAGCAGAATTAATCATCGCCAATATAGAACTCGACCATCAAAGTATAGAAAAAGGAAGACGTGCAGACGAATTAAGGATTGCTAATATAGAACTTGAACATCAAAACTTAGAAAAAGAAAAACGGGCAGCAGAATTAATCATCGCCAATATAGAACTCGACCATCAAAGTATAGAAAAAGGAAGACGTGCAGACGAATTAAGGATTGCTAATGTTGAACTTAAACATCAAAACAAAGAAAAGGAAAAACGGGCAGACGAATTAAAGATTGCTAATGTTGAACTTGTTTTCCAGAACGAAGAGAAAGGAAAACGTGCAGCAGAATTAATTATTTCTAAAATAAAATTTGCTCAACAAGGTGAAGAAAAAGAAAAACTAGCAGAAGAGTTAATCATTGCTAATTTAGCAGTCGCTCTTCAATCAGAATTAATTGTTGCGAAAGAAAAAGCAGAAGAAAATGAAATCCAATTAAGAGAACTCAATGCTACCAAAGATAAACTATTTTCAATAATTGCACATGATTTACGAAGTCCGTTTAACAGTATCTTAGGTCTTTCTAAACTATTAATTGAAGACGTAAAAAATAATGAAAATGAAGAAACCGCAGAGTTTTTAGGCCTTATAAGTTTGTCGGCAAAAAACACACTTGTTCTGCTCGATAATTTATTGAATTGGGCAAAATTACAAACTGGACAAATTGATTTTACACCCGAAAAATTAGTTTTATCCTCTATTATTAAAGAAATACTAGCTATTTCTATCTTAAATGCCAAGGTTAAAAACACATCTTTAGATTATATACAATCAGATGATATTGAAGTTTGTACCGATAAAAACATGTTAGGGGTAGTTTTACGAAACCTTATTTCTAACGCAATTAAATTCACTAAACCAGGGGGAAATATAAATGTTTCCGCAACTTCAAAACAAAACCAAGTTGAAATATCTATTTCTGATAATGGAGTTGGGATGAATGACGAAACACGTAAAAAGCTATTCAATATACCTGAAAATATGACCTCTGTTGGCACTGCAAATGAAAAAGGTTCTGGCTTGGGATTAGTACTGTGCAAAGAATTTGTGGAAAAACTAGGTGGAACTATATGGGTTGAAAGCGAATTAGGCAAAGGAAGTAATTTTAAATTTACCTTGCCTTTATTTGTTGAATCCCTAATAGCAAGCTGAAAGGTAAGATCAACAACGGCTTAGAGGAGCAGAGAATGCTCAACTTTTTCACGATAAAATTCCTGAATTTTTCAGAGAAAATGCTTCCTTTTTTTCAGATTATTGGCAAGCATATATAAAAGCCTTTGCAGAAGAAGAACATTTTGGAGTAGGAAAAGGCAGTGGATTGACCGCATATATTGAGCGTTTTAACTGTACTCTCAGACAAAGAGCTTCTAGATTAGTCAGAAAATCGTTGAGCTTTTCGAAGTCAATTGAAAATCATATTAATGCCATCAAACATTTTATCTGTGACTATAATCTAAATATAAAAACATTACAAATATAACACTGCCAAACTTTATATCTCAATACTTCGCTAAGAATTAAGCAGCTCTAGCTCCAAAAGAGTAAAGTTGAGTAATATGGGGATTATTTTTTCTTAACTCATCTCCATTTGGCAAGATGTGAAAAAATCTATCAATGAGTAATTGATTGTGATAGAACACTTTAGCATCACTCATGGAGAAACTTTTCCTTTCTTCTTTTGGAATGCTAAGCCAGTGAGTAACTTTGGTAAGATTCACGCTTGTGAGAGCCATATTCCAATGAAACTCGGTTTTTTGCAGACTTCTAGCTTGGCAGTCTTGTAAGCCTGTAAATTGCTTTGCATCTCTAATTAAAAATTCTTCTTGAAATCTAGCTTGATAATACTTTGTAATCTGCCAAGCAGGAAGCTGAACATCGGTAGAGAAATAAACTTTCTGTGTTTGCTTGCCTTGTTTGTGTTTATAAACTACATAAGCAATCCTGAGTTTTCTTTTGAGGAAGACAGCATATAGAATGGCATCATAGATGCAAACACTTTCATCTTCATGAACCTTCTTAAAGCGTGATAAATCAGGCTGCTTCCAATTTACTTTACCCTCATATTGCTTAGGTCTGCCTCTACCTCCTTTTTGTTCACCTTCATAAATATAACGTAAATTGGCATCGTCTCTTAGGCGACCAACCACTGATAAACCTATTCTATTGATGATTGGATTAATGAAATCCTTTTTAGTAAAATAGGCATCTACTACCAAATAATTACTCAGTTTCTTCAAATTTTCTTGATTCCACCACACCACAGATACACAATGATCTATATAACTATACCCCAAAGATTCTCTTTCAGCCTTGTTTGGGCTTTGTATCGCATCAATACTAAAAGCTGTATGATTATCTATATCAACAACTGCAAGTATGCCCGCTTCTAAACCCCATTCACAACGCCCTGAGCATCCCGACCAATACTTACCTAAGCCATCAGTCTTTGTACCACTTTTGCGAATATAAGTCATATCCAATGCAATGATATAATGACCCGAACCAGCTCCCAAAATCAAGTCAGTATTGAAACTAGAAAAATCAAAATAGCTTGAAAAGTGATTACGATAACTACTCTCTACATATTCACTACTATGACGGGATAAAGTTAAAAAGTTAACCCGACTCCGAATGCTTAGGAACATTAATAAACAATGAACAATAAAATCCCGTTTAGATTTGTTTAATTCAGGCATTCTTGATAATATTGTACTGATAGTATTTTTTACTCTCATAAAAGCGTGTTTTTTGTTTGTTCGAATATTCAAATTAACACGCTTTTTTTGTTTTTATCATCAACCAAAATTTAGCGAACTATTGTATCTGATTTTCTGTTAAAAAATCATTACTCACATTAATTTAAAGTTTATACAATGAAATATTTAAGCAAAAATCTAGTAGTGCTTTTAGCGATGCTACCGCTCATCTTTACCAGCTGTAATGATGATACAAATCCTGCACCAACACAATTAAATTCTAAAATCTATGCTCTTGGTTCTGTCGGGGGTGCAGGGATAACAGGAACGGCCAAGTTTATTGAAAATAGTGATGCTACATTAAGCATTGAATTAGAATTACAAAACACTCCTGCTGGAGGCAGTCACCCAGCACACATACACTTTAATACAGCTGCCGAAAGTGGAGGAATTGCGCTATCACTAGAGCCTGTAGATGGTTCAACTGGAAAAAGTAAGACTACTTTTACGACTCTTGATGATAATACTGCCATTACTTATCAAGGTCTTCTTGATTTTGATGGTTATATCAATGTACATTTAAGTGCAACTCAATTATCAACGATTGTTGCACAAGGTGATATAGGTCAGAATGAGCTAACAGGCGAAAAAACGATTTATAACCTCAATCAAGTAGCCGTTGCCGGCATCAGTGGTACTATTGAATTTGCCGAACGTGCTAACCAGACTACCCTAGTAACTATCAACCTTACAGGAACCACTGCTGGCGGTAGTCATCCTGCACACATCCACGAAAATGATATTGCCACTACTGGAAATATCATTGTAGGTTTAAATGCAGTTGATGGAGCTACTGGTATTAGTAAAACACAAGTAGCTACTTTGGTAGGTGGTGCATCAATTACTTATGCCGAATTTCTAACTCTTGATGCGTATGTAAATGTTCATTTGAGTGATGCTAATTTAGCCACAATAGTTGCTCAAGGAAACATTGGGTCTAATACAGGTGCAGAGTCAAAGACTTACAATGTAACCAACAGTGGAGCTTCAGCTTATATCTTTAATGGAGAAGGACTTAGCAATGCGAGTAATTCAAACTTTACTTTTAAAAGAGGAAGTACATATACATTCAATGTGAATACTCCTGGTCACCCTTTTCTAATAAAGTCTGTTCAAGGTACGGGAACTTCTAATTCATATAACTCGGGAGTTACAAATAATAGGGCTATATCAGGAGCTGTAACTTTCATAGTTCCTATTGATGCACCTAATACATTGTTTTACAACTGTGAGTTTCATGGTTCTATGACGGGAACGATTACGATTACAAACTAATCTAAGCGTGAAATTTTGAATTATTTGAATGGGGAGATGTTAATACATCTCCCTATTTAATTTAAATTATGAGAAATTTCTCTTTAAGTAAAACACTCACCATCAAATCATTACAAACTCATAATTTATAGCTCATCTCTCACTTAATATTCAAACACACCATATTGAGAACGAATCGTTAATTTCTTTTCAGGAGCAGTTTCTACTCTGCCTATGATTTGAGCTTCTATTTTAAAGGCTTTGGCTTGGTCTATGATTTCTTGTGCCATCTCTTCAGCCACATAAATTTCTAGGCGATGCCCCATGTTGAAGACCTTATACATCTCAGCCCAAGGAGTCTGGCTCTGTGTTTGGATAATTTGAAAAAGAGGAGGCGTATCAAATAAGTTGTCTTTAATAATATGCAAACCTTCCACAAAATTTAAAACCTTGGTCTGTGCACCCCCTGTGCAGTGAATCAGCCCGTGAATCTGACTGCGGAAGTTTTCAAGAATAGCCTTCATGACAGGGGCATAAGTTCGGGTAGGCGACAAGACCAACTTTCCAGCAGTTATTGTATAAGGCAATGCAGGATACTCTTCGGGGCTAATCTCTTGTGTAAGTCCATATTTACCTACATAAACTAGCTCATCTGGAACGGCTGGGTCAAAGCTTTCAGGATATTTTTTGGCTATTTCTTTGGCAAATACATCGTGCCTTGCCGAAGTTAGTCCATTGCTCCCCATTCCGCCATTGTATTCATTTTCATAAGAAGCTTGTCCGTAAGAAGCCAATCCGATGATAACATCTCCCTCTGTGATTTTTTCATTAGTAATGATATCCTCTCTACGCACACGAGCCGTTACAGAACTATCTACGATGATAGTACGCACCAAATCACCTACATCAGCCGTTTCACCACCCGTATGATGGATATGAACTCCTTGTTCTGCCAATACTTCAAGCAACTCTTGAGTGCCTTCGATGATGGTTTTAATCACTTCACCCGAAATTAAGTGTTTATTACGTCCTATAGTAGAAGACAAAAGCATCTGGTCATAGACTCCTACACAAAGTAAATCATCTAGATTCATCACCAACGCATCCTGTGCAATGCCCTTCCAGACCGATAAATCACCTGTCTCACGCCAATAAGTATAAGCAAGAGAAGATTTAGTACCAGCACCGTCTGCGTGCATGATATTACAGAATTCAGGGTCATTGCCGAGTATATCTGGAATAATTTTGCAGAAGGCTTTAGGGAAAATACCCTTGTCTAATTTTTGAATGGCTTGGTGAACTTCACTTTTGGAGGCCGAAACACCTCTTTGGTCGTAACGCATTTTGGTAGGGGATAAAGTTAAAATTGCAAATTTATGTAATAAGATAATGTAAAATAGAGAGAATTTTGGTACTTTTACAAAATATTTTTAATAAAAATCAACATAAATGCAGAAAAAGCATAAAAATAAACCTTTAGTTTTTGATTAAGAAAATGCTTTGCTTAAATTTGCACTCCGAATTTCGGAAGGTATCATGTGTTGACCTATAAAGAAAGAAGAAATAAATGCCTACAATACAGCAATTAATTAGAAAAGGTAGAAAGAAATTGATTTCAAAATCAAAATCACCTGCCCTAGATAGCTGCCCTCAAAGAAGGGGAGTTTGCACAAGAGTATATACAACTACTCCTAAGAAGCCTAACTCTGCCATGCGCAAAGTTGCAAGGGTGCGTCTTACCAATCAAAAAGAGGTGAATGCGTATATCCCAGGAGAAGGTCACAACCTACAAGAGCACTCTATAGTGCTTATCAGAGGAGGAAGAGTAAAAGATTTACCAGGAGTTCGCTACCACATTATACGTGGTGCATTAGATACTGCTGGAGTAAAAGGTCGCTCACAAGGACGCTCTAAGTATGGAGCTAAAAGACCCAAAGAGAAAAAAAGTTAATATATAAATAGTTAGTTCAATGAGAAAACGTAAACCGCCTAAGCGTTACCACTTACCAGATCCTAAGTTCAAAGATGTGTTGGTAACTAAGTTTGTGAATAATTTGATGGTAGAAGGTAAGAAAAACCTTGCTTACAAAATATTTTATGAGGCTTTGGATATTGTGCAGGAGAAAACTAAAGAAGACGGACTTGAAACTTGGAAAAAAGCATTAAACAATGTAATGCCAGGAGTAGAAGTACGTAGTCGTCGTGTGGGAGGAGCTACTTTTCAAGTTCCTTCAGAAGTAAGACCTGACCGCAAAGTATCTCTAGGTATCAAGTGGATGATTAAGTATGCACGTGGTCGTAATGAAAAAACCATGCAAGAACGTCTTGCTGGTGAAGTCATAGCTGCTGCTAAAAATGAAGGTGCTGCGATGAAGAAGAGAGAAGATACACACCGTATGGCTGACGCAAATAAAGCGTTTTCTCACTTTAGATTCTAACATTAGAAATCCTTACAGATACCCAAAATACTCTATCACAGAGTGTTTTGGGTTGTTATTAAATAAATTCCCAAGAAACCCCTTTAATCTATATAGCAATGGCTGACTTAAAGAAGTTGCGAAACATTGGTATCATGGCTCACATTGATGCCGGAAAAACAACGACGACAGAGCGTATCCTTTTTTATACAGGGATGACGCACAAAATCGGAGAAGTACACGATGGTGCTGCTACCATGGACTGGATGGAGCAGGAGCAGGAGCGTGGTATCACGATTACTTCGGCTGCTACTACTACTCAATGGAAGTACCCTACTAAGCAAGGACTTCCTAATGATTTTACCGAAGATTACCGCATTAATGTAATTGATACTCCAGGACACGTTGATTTTACTGTAGAGGTAGAGCGTTCTTTAAGAGTTTTAGATGGTGCAGTAGCTCTTTTTTGCTCAGTATCTGGCGTAGAACCTCAATCAGAAACAGTTTGGAGACAAGCTGATAAGTACCATGTACCTCGTATTTGTTTTGTAAACAAAATGGATCGTGCAGGTGCCGACTTCTACAAGGCAGTCAATGAAATTAAGGAAAAACTTGGTGGAAATCCTGTACCTCTTCAAATTCCTATTGGGGCAGAAGAGACTTTTAAAGGAGTAATTGATTTGATTAGATACAAAGGTATCATCTGGAATGAAGATGACTTTGGTGCTACTTATCAAGTAATAGATATTCCAGAAGATTTGAAAGAAGAAGCTGAAAAGTGGAGAGTAAACTTGATTGAAAATGTAGCCTTATATGATGAGAATCTTTTCATGAAGTTTGATGAAAATCCTGATTCTATCACTGAAGATGAAGTAATGGCGGCCGTTCGTGCTGCTGTAATAGACATGTCTATGCAGCCTGTACTTTGTGGTTCTGCCTTCAAAAATAAAGGTGTACAAGCATTGTTAGATGCTGTTTGTGCTTATTTACCATCTCCTTTAGATATGCCTCCTATTACAGGTATTAACCCTGATACCGACAAAGAAGAAGTACGTGAGCCTAATAATACACAACCATTCTCGGCACTTGCATTTAAAATTGCTACTGACCCCTTCGTAGGTCGTTTGTGTTTTATGCGTGTCTATTCTGGTACACTTGAGTCTGGTTCATATATCTATAATAACCGTACTGGTAAGAAAGAGCGTATCTCTCGCTTGCTGCAAATGCATGCCAATAAGCAAAACCAAATAGACAAGGTAGAAGCTGGTGATATTTGTGCAGGTGTAGGTTTTAAAGATATTAAGACAGGTGATACTCTCACAAATGAGAAGAACCCAATCGTCTTAGAATCTATGTCTTTCCCCGAGCCTGTAATCGGATATGCTATTGAGCCTAAGACACAAGCTGATGTAGATAAATTAAGCAATGCTATCACTAAGTTAGTAGAAGAAGATCCTACTCTTACTGTATTTACTGACCAAGAAACTGGACAGACTATACTAAGAGGGATGGGTGAGCTTCACCTTGAGATTATCATTGATCGTATGCGTCGTGAGTTTAAGGTAGAGATTAACCAAGGTGCTCCGCAGGTAGCTTACAAAGAAGCTATTACTGGCAATATAGAGCACAAAGAAGTCTATAAAAAACAAAGTGGTGGTAGAGGTAAATTTGCCGATATTACTTTTGAATTGATGCCTGCTGACCCTGAAAAAACAGGTCTTGAGTTTATCAATGAAATCAAAGGTGGTTCAATTCCTAAGGAATTTATTCCTGCTATTCAAAAAGGTTTTGAAGAAGCCATGCGCAATGGTCCATTAGCTGGATACCCATTAGATGGTATGAAAGTACGTCTATTTGATGGTTCTTTCCACGATGTGGATTCTGACTCGCTTTCTTTTGAATTGGCAGCTCGTATGGGATTCAGGTCAGCAGCAAAACAAGCTACTCCTAGAATCTTAGAGCCTATCATGGCAGTAGAAGTACTTACCCCTGATGAGTTTACAGGTCCTGTAACAGGTGACTTGAACCGTCGTCGTGGTTTGATGAAAGGTATGGATACTAGAGCTGGTGCACAAGTAATCAAGGCAGATGTGCCTCTTTCAGAATTATTCGGATATGTAACTGACTTACGTACCCTAAGTTCTGGTCGTGCTTCTGCTAGTTTGACCTTCTCACACTATGCCGAAGTTCCTAATAACTTGGCAGAGGCTGTAATCTCAAAAGCAAAAGGAGAAAAAGTTTAAAAGTATATTATAACACAAAAAAATTGAGAATTGGCACATAAGCCGATTCTCGTTTACTCAAAAAGATTATGACTCAAAAAATTCGCATTAAATTAAAGTCTTATGACCACAATTTGGTAGATAAATCTGCCGAAAAAATTGTGAAGGCTGTGAAAGCTACCAAAGCTATCGTGAATGGGCCTATCCCTCTTCCTACCAAAAAAGAGATTTTTACTGTATTGCGTTCTCCGCACGTTAACAAAAAGTCAAGAGAGCAATTTCAGTTAAATACCTACAAGCGTTTGGTAGATATTTATTCTAGTAGCCCTAAGACTGTTGACGCTTTGATGAAACTAGAATTGCCTAGTGGTGTAGATGTAGAAATTAAAGTATAATTTTATTTCTTTTATTTTTCTGACTAACACAACAAAAAAAGCACTGATTCTAAAATGAGTGCTTTTTTTGTTATGTCTTATAGTTTGGAAAAAATTAGGCTGTGTTCATTCCACCAAATACTTCATCAATAGACTTGGCTAATTTCCTATCTTTCTCTGTGATGGTATTGCCAGCATCATGTGTGGTAAGTTCTACTTCCACTTTGTTATATACATTAGCCCACCAAGGGTGATGATCCATTTTTTCGGCTAAAATAGCTACCTGACTCATAAAGCCAAATGCTTGAGTAAAATCTTTAAATTTAAACTCTCTTCGTAATTTATTGTCTTGTTCTGTCCACATTTTTAAGAATGATTTTTAGGTGAAAATACTTTCTTTTAGAACCTCGATGTGTCCTTAAAGTTTAGAATACGGAAATATTACTCAATCACTATTCTCTTATAAAAAATCTTGTTTTTCAGTCTAAGCTCAATAAAATAGATGCCTGAGGGATAATGACTCTTTAATAAGTTTAAATCCAAATACCAGTAATGCTGGCTGTCTTTTTTGAGCATGCCTTTTGTTTTTAATTGTGCAAATCCATTATATAACTTCATCTCAGGTGCTTTCCCTCCATTCTCTTGATGATATTCTATTCTGATTTGCTCAGTGGCAGGGTTTGGATAGACCTTGAAATCTATTTCTTCTTCTTTCTCTTGTGGACTACCAATACTCGGTACAGATAGAGGGATGCTTTCACTCACTACTAAAGCTACCCAATCTTCGGTAATTTCACTAGGAGGCGTTCCTATATCGACAATTCCGGGCCCAGTTACCATTGTTACAGAACCATCTTGCAGAAGCCCTCCCGAGCGAGGATTATACCAACTAATAGTATAATTGATTGTATATCCTTCTAAATTAAGGTTGGTACTACCTCCATTAGGAAGATAGATTAGATATAAACCTCCTGGTTTGGCAAGCGAATATTTACTGTTGGTATTGGTAGGGTTTTCTATTAAGTCATTTCTATTTTCCATTTCCCAAAAAGGAACAGCATAATCATAGAATAGATTAATTGCAAGTCGATTATAGTCCCACATTTGGTCACGACTTCTTAAGTCTTCACAGTCAAGGTCATTTTGAGGAAGTAAGTACCCAAAATAATATTCTACTCCAGCACCACCAGCCATTAGATTTCCCCAAAGCGTCTGTCTGCGAATTTCGCCTTGGCTAGGATTGGCAGTATTGGTATAGCCATTGTATCCTTCATCAGGCGGAACACCTCTTTGAGCAGGGCCTTGTTCGTCATTGGCTACTACCCATGGTCTTGGTGTGTTTTTGGAGTTATTAATCCACTTAAGAGTTTCCTGATGAACGCTACTAAAGCTAGTTTGTATAGAGACTCCACTGAGACGAGAGTTATTTCCTAGTAGAGGATTATAGACGGCTTCTATTTGATTGGGATAAGTATGAAGTACAATGTGATTCTTGTAAGGGTCATGGTCATAGAAGTATTGAGCCATGGCTTGTCTCTGTGCGGTAGTTTGGGTATTTTCTTCTCCCAAATTCCAGTTGAGTGCTAAGTGGTGTGAGAATCTAGCAATCAACTCACGGTAGTAAAGTTTTCTTTCTTTGCCTAGTGCACCATTGTCTAAAGCCCAAGCATTACCTTCATCATTTTCTGTTTCTTGAGTTTTAAAGTGCAAAAACATCCCTTTAGAATCAGCATGCTCAAATACGATTTCCCATTGGTCTAATTTAGAGCAATCATAATGCAACTTATCATTGTGAGCTATGAAGGGCCAGACATTCTTGCCATCTCCACCTGCATTGTAGGTTAGAAAGCTCACTGAATTATTTCCTTTTTCTGCCAAATAATTAATTGCTCCAATGATTCCTTTGCCTTTTGTTCCTTGCCAAGCGGAGTTATCTACTTGCCAATCAGCTACATGGGTTGCCCAAGTCTTGATTCTATTATAATCATCAGCCCTTACCTCATGGCGTGAAGTACCATCAAAATCTGCATAAGCTAGGAAAGTTTCGGGAGAATCTGCCCCTACTTTTAAGAAATACTCTCCATTCTTAAATTTGAGGTATCTCCCTCCTTCGTAACTCAGGCGACCTTTTCGCCTTAAATCTCTTCCTGTTTTGTCATTGCTCTCGACCGTAAAGCTACCTTGATAGCCATCAAAATAGTTAGCAATTCCTGTACAGGTTTCATCACTGACTGCTATATCAGTACCCGTTCTAAAAGAAACTTGATATTCCCAAAGCCCTGTATCATCTGGGGCAAAATGAACTTTCCATTTATTGCCTGCAGTAGCACTTGTTTCGGATGCCTCTCCATCTGCTGCGTAGTAGCCAGGTACGGTATAGGATTTAGCTCCTTTGGTAAAAGTTACATTGAGTCTATAATTTAAAAAAGGATTATTGGCATCCGTTTCACTAGTTTGAGGCCCATCCATGGTGAGCGTAACTTTATGCCATTGCTTGAGTTCACCACTGATTTCAATTTCATTGGGCAGTAAGGTTCTTTGTGCTGCCCACTGCACTAATTTTTGAGAAAAAATACGATTATCTTCTTCCGTAATGTCCGTACCTACTCCTCCATTCCAAAAGGTATTCCTATCAAAAACACCTATCACACGTCCTTGCCCTATTTCTGCAGCTGCCAATGCACAGTCAATCGTATAATTTTGAATGTTATTACCTAATATAGGATCACTGATTCGAACAGTGCCTCCCGCTCCTCCATTTTGAAAGCGAGCAATCTGATAAATAGTATCACATGGTTGTTTTTGAGCCCAGTTAGGGTTTATTCTTATGGGGCTACAGCCTTCTCCTCTGAATCGTAAGGTGCGAGGTACTCCACTTTTTGTATTTAAGAAATGATTTATTCGCCAGTCTGTAACTAGATTATCTCCTCCTGCTCCCCCTTGGTCAGTAAAGAAAAACATACCAAACTGCTCCATGAGTATTCCATTGCTATTTCGCCCTTGTTGGTTATTAATACCAGCAGGAGCAGGTAAATTAAATCTACCTCCAAAACCTGAATCAGAGTAACCAATCAGACCACCACCATTTCTTACCCAAGTATTCATTACAGTAGCTTCACTGGCTGCCCAAGTTTTTTGATTAGAACCTAGTATAACAGCATCATATTGATTAAGGAAGGCTTCTGTAAGTGTAATATCTTGGTCATACGCTTCTTCTATCTCAAAACCTAGCTCTTCTATGGCTGCTTTGAAGCCAGACATTCCTAAGTTGCTATTATCATTGAGCCGCATCTGGTCATAAGGCACTGGGTCATTGGCGTACTCAGGTTGGCTAGGCAAATACCCAAACTTATTCACATTGCCATAGATATACAATACCTTTTTGATGGTCTCTGTAACGTTTAAAGTGATATTTAAAGTAGCCGTAGAGTAAGCACTGGCTGTGGCTGTGATGGTGAAGTTGTAAGTTCCTACAGCAAGATTACTTGCATTTAAGTCTAACTTGATTTCTTTAGAGTTGGGAGAGGTAGAGCCTGTAGGGGCATCTAAGCTCAGCCAACTAGGAAAACTGCCAGTATTGATGTTGTAGTTGGTAGTACCATTACTTGTCCAAAGAAACACAGGCTTTTGGAGGGTAGTGTTTCTAGCAATATTTACAGTGATATTATTGGGCTGAAATCCAAGCTGATTAAGAGGAGTCCTTATAAAATCAGTTTTGTAAAGTGCATTGCCAGGCTGTTGCCATGTCGGACCTCCGTGTGATACATAAAGTTCATTATTAATGACTCCTGCATTGGGAGCAAGAAGCCCAAGAGGCAATCTCTCTAATTCAGTCCAAGTATTGGCTGTAGGGTTATATTCTGTAATGGCATCATTAGAGTAAGTAGCATCACTATCTCTTCTACCTCCTATGATTACAATCTTACCATCCAAGGTAGAAAAGGTACAATGCTCAAAATGCGAACGAGGATAAGGAAGATCAGCTACTCTCGTCCAAGTATCAGAATAAGGATCATAAGCATGCACTAGATTTAAGTCTTGATAACTAGCATCATGTCCATATTGACCACCAATGGCATAAATCTTACCTCCTGCTGTGATTCCAGCATGGTGATTTCTTGCAGAAGGCATAGAGGCGGCAGCCTGCCAGCCTGCAGCTTGATTATCCAAATCTAAAAAATAGTGTGATTCGTTATTAGTCTGTCTATCTGGTTTTAAACCTCCAAAAACGTGAATCTTACGGTCTAATCTTACTGTACCATGAGATGCCATCGG
Source organism: Cytophagales bacterium (assembly GCA_038248005.1). Lineage (GTDB taxonomy): Bacteria > Bacteroidota > Bacteroidia > Cytophagales > Microscillaceae > JAABSX01. The sequence goes on from JBBRUH010000002.1 coordinate 13,376, forward strand.
TTCGGGTAAGTCAGGCCCATCTCTCCATGTATCAGTGTTTACATTATAAATCTGGACTTTATTGATGGCTACTCCTGGATTATTACCTTCAAAACCACCTGGAAACCAAATATCTTCTCCATCAGTAGCAACTCCTAGATGAGTAACAGCCCGAGGCATACTTCTAAGGTAGGTCCAAGTATCTGTAGCAGGGTCATAAACTTCTACTGTATTACTGGCTACTAATTCATCAAATGTATTGGGTACTAGGCTTTCAAACCCACCAAAAACATATAGCTTAGCATTGATAATTGCACTTTGTGATTCGGCTCGGGTAAGCTGTGCATCTGCAAGACCTATCCAAGTGAAGGCTGTATGATTAGGAAAGTGTTTACAATCAGAGTTGTGAGTGTTATGCTTATTATCTTCCCAAGGACTATGAAAAATTATCTTAGTATGTGCATACTCACTAGAAATATCTGTCTTGTGAAAAGATATTTTTTGAGTGTGAGAATCTTGAATGAAAGTAGGAAAAACAGCATATAACATCCAAATGACAGAGATAGATGTCAAGTTTTTAAGTGAATAATAGTTCATAATTTCTATGTGTGTTTAGAGTAATATTTCTTATATAATCACAACTGATAGAATGATAAAATATTTGCTTTCTATGTAAAGGAATTATGAAGTTTCACTATAAATTATGTCTAAATTACCTAAGTACATGACAAAAAATAAGTTTAGCTTTTTTGGAACACAGATGACGCAGATTTAGCGGATTCATACGGATTTTTATCTGTAACTCATCCGTCAAATCTGTGTTCCAATAAAATGTCATGTATTCAGCTAAATTACACAAACAAGATAAATCAAGACTTAGTGATTTCATAAGAACAGGATAACTCAAAATACTTTTAGCATTTAACAGTTTATCCTTCCTTTATTTTAGTATATTAATATTGGATATAATTATTTTATTTGGAAAGAACTTCCTTTTTTTTGTATATAAGATAGTAGCAGATTATAATATTTACCCAAAGATAATACATTTGGATTACCTAACAAAATTAACTGTTCTTTTGCACGACTAAGTGCTACATTAAGTTTTTTATCTACAGTTTGGTTTACATTAAGTGATTGAAGGTTGTGCATCAAAGCAGGGTGATTGACAGCCATAGAAATAATAATTACTTGACGCTCACTTCCTTGATATCGTTCCACAGTATCAACACTTACTTTTTCTCTCAACTCATCATCCAAAAGGCGATAAATCTCTGCAATCTGTGCCCGATAAGGTGTAATAACTCCCACACTTTCTTCCGTAAATCCTCCTCTCTGACGAAAAGCTTCTCTTATTACTTCTAGAAGTTGTTGAATAGTATGTGCTTCTCCATAATGAAACTTGAGGTGTTTTTCTATCTGACTCGGTATAAAAATAAGCCGACTCTGTGCTAGTTTTTGTTCAATTTCATCTTTGCTTTGAGCATCATAAAGGGTGAAGGCTTCTTGCTGTTTTTCTGAGCCGATGCTTAGTTTTTTATAAAATTCTTGATTGATAAAACCTGCAATGTCCTCATGGGTTCTGAACTGTGTAGAAAGCATGGCAAAGCAATGATGCCAGCCTTTAGCCTGTGCATTGAGGAGAAGTCGCTCAAAAACCGAAATACTCAAATCACCTAACCCAATCGAAGTAAGTTCTTCTGATGTATTTTGGCAAAAATTACTAGGTTGAGTTACAACTGCGGGAAGCTGTTTTTCATCTCCAACCAAAATAAACCTACGGAAGCGAGGTAATATCCCACACAGATGTGGCTCTAAAAGCTGGGAGGCTTCATCTACAATAATAGTATCATAGCGAGGAATCAAATGCAAAAAGTTATAAAAAGAAGAAACCGTAGAAACAAAAATGCGTGCTTTCTGGAGTTTGTCGTGAATCTCTGTGAGTGATTTGACACTTTTGAGTGTATTGCCCCAGAAGACTTGGTCTTTGTTAAGATTACCCAAACGGATGAATTGATTATCACAAACGCTCTTTATTTTTTCGCAAATCTCATCTGTAGCTCTATTGGTGAAGGCAAGCAATACAATGGTTTCTTCGGTCTGATGATAGAGATAATCTACCATACTTCGGAGCATTTGGGAAGTTTTACCCGTCCCAGGAGGGCCTTGCAACAGAAAATAATCTTCACAAGCTAGGGCTTGATTGAGAATGTGATTTTGCTCATTACTTAGATTTTCTTTGTAAATATCTGAAAATGCTAGATTAAATTCAGGTTTTTCTAAGCCAAGATAACGAGCTTTTTTATCTTTGTCAAAGCCTAAAAACTCACTCAAAGAGGCATATAGATGTTTAAAACTACTTTCCATGAGGTTAGGCTCAATTGCCCAAGTAGTAAATTTCTCAAAGTAACTCTTGTCAATAGATTGACTCCATATTTTGATATGAACACTCTGTGAGTCTATTTTTTGAATACTTCCCTTGAGAAGCTGTGCTCGTTGAGGTTTTAAAGCATTGCCTTCTATCAAAGGATACAGCACCATAATATCTCCAGCCCTAAAAGCTGTAACTTCTGACTGAGAATGGAGACGATGAAGCTTGATTTCGGAGCCTGACTCAGAGACTTCGCTGATAGTGAGGGGATAGAGGAGTGCAAAATTTTCTAGCTTTTCTTCGGGGGCATTTCGCCAAAGACTAGCAAAACCCTGTGAAGGTTCACTTCCTGAAATTCCTCCTACTTTGGCTACCCACTGCTCTCTAGCCACCAAGCCCATCAATGCGGCAAAATATTGTCTTTCTAAGGAAGAAGATATTTGCCAACGATGACGAAAAATATCTAAATCTTCCATGATATAAAAAGGCAAAGAAAGCTTAGAGAGTCTTTGGAGAGCAGAGTTATAAAAATCTACTTCTCCTTCGGCAATTTTAGAATCAATAAAAACCATGCAGTTTCTTGCCCACATGGCCTCTTGAGATTCAAAATCTAGCTTGCCACAGTTACGCATAGGTGCGTCATAATCTTGTGAATAGAGGACTGCACTCGTACCATTTCTTTTTTGGAAAGTACTCTGAAGCATCAGATTATAGCAAGCTACTTGCACAAGATGATCTTTGCGAGCAATTGCTTGCTGTGGGTTGGGAAATTTAGTGCTTTTTAGCTCAATAATATCTTTGCGGTCAGCTTGCCCAGGATATTCCACCAAAAGGTCTATTCGCCCTTGCAAGCCATATCTTGCCGAAATAAAAGAAGGCTCTGTTGTGATAGCAGCGTCTTTAAAATCAGCCATCACTTTGACAAGATTATCATATTGAGGAGCGATGATTTGTGCCGTCTCATGGATATGTTCCATCTGAAGCCCTAGCATGGCAGCTTCTACTTGCACCTCAGGCATAATGTCTTGGAGAGCTTCTTCAAAGGTTTTTTCACCTTTTTCTACTAGATTATCTAGCAAATTATTGAGTACATTCCCCCGAAAAGTAGGAATGCTTCCCTGAAAAAACTTTAATTTATCTAGTAAATACAGATAAGGAGATTTGTATTGGGTACCAAAACAGCGAGCAATCGCAGAGGCATCTACCAGATAATCAGGGCTGACGATGAGCAAGGTCTGTGCAGTATTGCAAAAGTGATTGGGTTCTAATTGCTTTAAATAAGTAAGTCGGATAGTCTGGAAGGGACGCGCTAGATAGGCACAATGCTCACTCAGGGCATATTTTCTAAAAATCTCCCCCTTCTGTGAGTAATAAGGAATATCACTGACTGTGATTTCTATCACGCCATATCGCTCAGTATCACAGCGAAGCGTAATTTGTTTTAATCCATTTGAGGTAGTCTGAAGCTCTCCTTTATCTACGATTACCGCAGTAAGTACCTTTAGTGTAGCACTCGGAGCTTCTTGAACTTGGATAAAGGGAAGTTCTTGCCCTTCATAACGCTTGAGGAGTGTGAGTGGAATCTGGTCTTCTGAAAATAAAGCCGCAAGTTCTGCGATTATCTTAGTAGCTACTAAAAAATGCCCTTTTTGTGGCTCAAAATTCTTTCCCACTAGATTTCTTCTAAATAACCTTCTCAATGCCTGTAAATTGGCTTCTTCCTCGGTACTAAGGTTATAAGCTTGGGCGATAAAGTTAATCTTAGCAAACCAGCCCGTAAATACCTGCTTTTCTCTTTGCTCAGTAAGGGTATTAATAAGAGATAAAAATAAGACGTGTATTTGCTGGATTTTTTTATGATAATCTCCTTCTGCATCCAAATGCGCAAACTCTAGACTATCCCAATAATACTTACTCTCTAATGGACTTAATAATTGAGGCATAATGTTAGGCTATAAATATCTGCAAAGTAAGCCTTTTTTTGGTGAAAATTTAAAAAAATTGGCAAGTTTGCTAAGGTAGGTTTGGCATTGGGTGGAAAGGTGACAAAGACTATTAGAAAAGAAAAATATAATTACACATATTTATATTTTTCTTTTTTACAAAATTAAATGGTAAATACTGTAAAGTCAAAAATTAAAAAACATCAAATGCCTTAAGTAAGAGATAAGTTATTAATTATTAGGTTATTAAGTTATTGATAATGAGTGTTTTGATAAATAAATATTTATTTTATTTTAAAATATTACTAACTTAATATAAAGGTAGTTTTTATTTAGGATAATGACTAAAATCTATTTACCACTTAAAAATGTATAGAAGAATCTTTCTTTCAAAAAATCCCACAAAATCTCTAAGTATGTCGGGATTTGCAGGATATAAGTTAGTATATTAAAAAATAAAATCTAATAAACTTTCACAGTTTATGGTTTATTAGTTAGTCATCAGATATAAGTTACTTAAATTTAACTAAATTACTGTTATCAGTATTTTAATGATTTATGATTCACATAAATGATACCTCAAATAAAAAAAAATATACTTTTAAAAAAAATAGCTAAGTAAAGTTACAAAAATAAAATAATCCAAAAAGGTCTATATTCTGCGTATATGAAGTACAAAAGTCATTTGTTGAGCAGTTTATTTTTTCCTTTTTACTAACCAAAGCCACTTAAAAAGAATTTGAAATTTAAGAAATGTAACTTAAACTGGTTTTAGAAGTCTAATACTTTGAGTTTTAATTTACTTTATATGATAAAACGATACGCTACAAAAACTTAAATATGCTTAAATCTCTCTATTGGATACCAGTTTTTATTTTTTTTGGGCTTCCTACTTTAGCTCAAAACATTCACCTTGATAAGATAGAACCACAGATTCTAAACAAAAAATTTTTAGAAGAATTTATGTATGAAGAGAATCAAGGGCTGATGTTTTTGAATGTCAAAATCAATGGAGAAAAGCAAAGCTTTAAATTTTTGGTAGATACTGGTGCACCGACTGTGATTTCTCCACAAGTGGCTCAGCTTGTAAAAAGTAAAATAGGTCGCAATCAAATGGTTGGCTCGGGTGGTTCTCAAAAAGATAGCCTTCAGCTAGGCTTGCTTGATACTGTCAGGATAGGAAACCTCACTTTTACCCAGATTACTTGCATCATTGCTCCCTTTAACCAAGGAGAAATCATGAAATGCTTGGAGATAGACGGCATCATAGGGGCGAATCTGATGAGTACTGCTATATGGCAATTTGATAGACAAGCAAAAAAAATTACTGTAACTGACCAACGCAAAAAATTTCGTAACACTAAAAATACAGAAGTGCTGCCAATTCGCCTCTTCGGCTGGCAACGCTCTCCCTTGCTTACTGTGAAAGTCAATCGTCAGATTACAGAGACTATTTTGATTGATACAGGTTTTGGAGGATTTTTTACATGGTCAAGAACTACTTTTTTGAGAGCCAAATCTCGCAATATGCTTGATACCACTCGAATCTGTGTAGGGTATGGAGCAAGTGTAGAGAGTATTTTTGGGAAAGACATAGATTCTGCCACTTATAGAATGAATCTTCATGAGATAGCCTACGGAAAGCAAATTATTACCAACCCTGTAGCAGAAATAGACCTAGATGAGGGCTCTAAATTTGGGGTAGATTGGTTTGATTTATACCTGATTACGATTGATTTTAAGAATGGCAAAATAGCACTTACTCCTAGAGAAAACACTAATTATGAAAAAAATTGGGAAACCTTTGGTTTTTCGGCTTATCTGCAAGAAAATGATTTGAGGATAAGTTATTTGGTAGAAAACTCACCTGCTACAAGGGCAGGTCTGAAGCTAGGAGATAGAGTTTTGGAGATTAATGGGCTTTCTTTTCGTACTATACAGCCTCAAAACCGATGTGAGCTTTTTTTGAAGTTTTTTGAAATACAGAAGAAAGAAGAAAGCATTGCACTCACTTTTGCACGTGAAGGCGAAACCCAACAGATTAATCTTAATAAAGAAATACTGTTAGGTGAGAGATAAGTTATGAGTTTGTAATAACTTGATAATGAGTATTTTACTTAAAATAACTTGTCAATTTATTTAATTATTGTTATTAGGACAAAAGCGAGATAGGAAACTTACCTTAGCCAATTTTTTCTTTCAAAAAGCTCATATATCAGCCAAGTAAGCACTGTGCCTAGCCAAGCACCTGCATAGATATCTTCGAAGAAATGCTGTACCAGATACATCCGAGAAATACCTGCCAAGAGAGCTAAAAAGAAAAATAATAAACCCCAAGCCCTTGATTTAATCAATAAAGCAAGCAGACAAAAGCAAGAAAAAGCTGTAGTCGTATGTCCAGAAGGAAAGCTTTGCCAGGCATGTATGCTCACACCTTCTACCAAATCAAGAGATGTCTTAGTACCAAAATAAGTAATAGGACGTGGTACATCTGCAAAAATCCATCTTTTAAAGATTTGTACTGCCAGACCACTCGCTGCAAAACATGCCAAGCCTAAAAGGGCAGCTCTTTTTTTCCAAAAAAATAAAGCAATCACCACCAAGGCATAAAAAACGCCATCTCCTACAACAGTATAGTAGCTAAAAAATAAATTGAACACAGGGTTGTGCCATTGATTGAGCCAAAGCACTGCAAATCCTTTGTCTTGACTCAGAATCAGTCCAGCACCTAAAACAAAAAATAATATACAAGCTCCAAAAAATAAGGAGTTTTGACGAAAAGTTTTTAACATCATTGAGGTTATTAGGTGGTTGAGTTATTGGCTCATCAAGATAATCTAAGTATAAAGCAACGGAATCGAAGTCTATACCAAAGGATTGATAATACCAAGTGTTTTCTCTACTATTAGTTTGTGTTGCATATCCTCTGAATAGAGTACATTGCAGTCATTCTCCAAAGCAGAAGCCACAATCAGGCTATCAAAATATTGGAAATTATATTGCCTAACTAGCTCCTCTGCCAATATAATAGTATCTTTTGGTAATGCCTGATAATGACAAATTTCTAAGAGGCCTTCCACTATCTCCATCACAGTTAGTTTAGAATACTTCCAGCGTTTGGATAATACATTTATAAATTTACTCAAGTTTTGGGTACAGAGGTAGGGTTTTTGTGCCAATAATCCTCTTGCAACTGTTTGTTTTTCAGGATAGTAGTCATCTAAACTGTAAAGAAGGATATTAGTATCTATGGCTATTTTTTTATTCACAGTCATTGGCATCTTCTCGGTCAAATTTATATCCTTTTGAGTTGGTAGTGAATTTATTGAGCCAAGTTTCTAGTAAATTATTATCTGCATCTTGAGTAAGAGATAACTCATCTTTTTTGAACAAGTCCTTATAATCTATCTCAACACTCACTCTCACTCTTTTGCCGATAAATTCATCGGGCAATTCTATGGTATAGGTTTTTTCTGTGGGGATGATTATTCTTTGCATCTTCTTTATTTATTTTTATGTACGTAGTTTAAACAAAATTACTGATTACTGGGTATTTTTCCTAGTTTCTGTGTCTTAGGTTTTGGTTAAAGTAATATCCAAAAATACTATGAAAATAACTTTGATGAAAGGTTTTTAGCATGACTTGGGCTTAATAAATTAGGTTGTTGTGTGATTTTATTAGTCATTGGGATATTAAGTCATTATTGGTCATTGGGTCATTAATCTGTTTGTAACTTATTCTCACTCCCACATTCTCACTTATTTTTCTGTCAAAAAACCAAGCCACTCGAGGGCAGGTTTAAACTCTCTGTACCAAAACCATTCTTGATGCTTACCATCTTTTTTAGTAACCATTTTTAATTTTTTTTGAGGGATTCCTCCTTTTAGCAGGGTCTGATAGATTTTTTTACAATCACCTACCATTCCCTCGCTTTCTCGCTCTCCTACCAAAAAATACCACTCAAGGCTTTTAGATTTCTTAAGATTTTTTTGTTTGATAAAAGATATAATTTCATCAGAGAACCAAAAAGAAGGTGAGAAGATACCTACTTTACCAAAAACTTGTGGATATTCCATCCCTGCATAAAAAGAAATCAAGCCCCCCATAGAGCTACCCATAATTGCCGTGTATTTTGCCTGTGGCTGTGTTCTAAATTTTTTGTCTATGAATGGTTTTAACTCTTTGACCAAAAAATGAACATACGCCTTGCCTTGTCCACCTCCATACTCTGGATTAATCCAAGGAGAATATTCATTGATGCGTTCTCTCTCTCCATTATCGATTCCTATGATAATAAAAGCGTTTTTATCGTTCTGAATAAAGGCAGTATCTAAGATTTCATCTACACTCCACTCTTGATTATAAGCAGTAGCAATATCAAATAAATTTTGTCCATCATGCATATACAAGACAGGGTATCTTCGTTTAGTTTCTGTATAATCTGGTGGGAGATAAATACGAATAGTGCGGTATCTCTTCAATTGAGTCATATAAATACTATCTTCTAAGACCTGTACTTGGGGACTTGCCGTAGATTTTTGGGGAGAGTAATCTGCTTTATTCCAAGATTGTATGTTGGCTTGGTAGGTTTTTTGTTTAGAAGTATCCAATATTCTGTTAGAAATGTCTTGTCCCTTACCATTATTCTCTACTGATTCCCAGCTTCCTAAGGTAAATTTAAAACCTAGTGTGGGAGTATCTGTCATAAAACAAACTCGCCAATACCCTGTGCTATCTTTTTTGAGTTGATATTTTTCATCTTTTGGATTCCAAGTATTGAAATCACCAGCTACGTATATTTTAGCATCTTTGGGTGTATCATTAGGGATTTGAGAGACCTCGATACAGACAAGTGTCTGAGTTGAAGCAAAATTACAGGAAATAAAAAAAAGAAGAATTACTAAATAACTTTTAAGGTAACACATATTATTTTGAACATTCAAGTTTTATAATGACAGATTATGGGTTTATAGCTAGAATTGATTGCTCGCCCAACTCTTTATTTTCACTAAAGTAGCAAATAGTCTAATTAAAACTTAATTTTAAAGATTGAACTCAAAAAAAAGAATCAAAAAAGCTATAATTTTTATAATTTTGCTCAAGCAATGAATATGATGTCTGCTGATTAAAATGACATAATCATAAAAATTTAGTTGTTAAGATATTGGTAAGCATTATATTCTAATACTAAACTCAAAAAATAAAATATAACGAATGATGAACGAAGAAGTTAACCCTATCTCAACTACCCGTATAGGACTAAAATTTGGACTATATTCTGGTATAGCCATCTCTGTTTACAGTATTTTGACCCTAGAGTTGGGCATCTCAGAGGATGGTCTTGTAGGTATGTTAGAGTATGTATTACTCATTGCAGCACTTCATCTGGGCATGCGTGATTACAAAAAAGGCAATGAAAGCTATATGACTTTCGGCCAAGGCTTTGGCATTGGTCTGATTATATCGACCATTACTGGATTGATAGGAGGAGCTGCTAATTCCATTTATCTATATCTTAAACCAGAAGTTCTTAATAAAATGAAGGATTTAGCTATGAATACACCTGATATGCAAAAGCTAGAGGGTCAGGAGTTAGAGTTAGCAAATACAATGATGAACTATATGCTATCTCCAGGTGGTTTTTTCTTAATCTCAGTAATTTCTTATTTTATTGTAGGATTAATACTTTCATTGATTGTGTCTGCCTTTAATAAAAATAACCCGCCACTTTTTGACTAAAAGAATCTTGTTAAATATCATTATCAGAATATTAATTGACTGATATAAGATATTCTTAAAATTAAAAAGCTTCACAAAAATTTATTAAAACATGTTTGATTCTTCTGTTCAGATTTCGGTAGTTGTTCCTCTTTTTAATGAGGAGGAGTCATTGCCTGAGCTATGTGCTTGGATAGACCGAGTGATGAAAGATAATGCCTTCACGTATGAGGTTATTCTGATAGATGATGGTAGCAGAGATGCTTCATGGTCTGTGATTCGGGAGATTTCGGATGATAATCCACATTGCAGAGGGATTCGCTTTAATAGAAACTATGGGAAATCCGCAGCTCTTAATATGGGTTTTAAAGCAGCAAAAGGCAATGTGATTATCACAATGGATGCTGACCTACAAGATAGCCCTGATGAGATTCCAGGGCTTTACAAGATGATAGTAGAAGAAAAATATGACCTAGTCTCAGGTTGGAAGAAAAAACGCTTTGATCCTATCACCAAGACCATCCCCACTAAACTATTTAATGCCGTAACTCGCCGTTTCTCAGGGATTAAGCTTCATGATTTTAACTGTGGCTTGAAGGCTTATCACCGCCCTGTGATCAAAAATATAGAAGTCTATGGTGAGATGCACCGCTATATCCCTGTGATAGCTAAGTGGGCAGGCTATGCCAATATAGGTGAGAAAGTGGTAGAACATCGTGCCAGAAAATATGGTGTTACTAAGTTTGGCTTGAGTAGGTTTGTGTATGGCTTTTTGGATTTATTGTCCATTACTTTTGTAAGTAAATTTAGAAAAAGGCCGATGCACTTTTTTGGTACTTTAGGTTCTCTTTCGTTTTTCGTGGGGGCAGTGATTGCACTTTGGCTCATCATTGACCAATTTTTCTTTAGCTATCCTGGGCAAAGTTGGGTAGCACAGCGACCTTTGTTCTATCTTTCATTGGTGGCTATAGTAGTAGGTGTTCAATTATTTTTGGCTGGTTTTATTGGTGAGATGATTACTACTAATTCTCAACAATTAGATGATTATGTAATTGCTGAGACCCTTAATTTGAATACCGAAGATACTGTTTAGTTTTTCTTGAAAAATATCCAGATAGTCAAAAACTCATAATTCATAACTTATATCTCATATCTCACTTAGCATATAGATACTTATCATGACTAAATATTCTCTCATCATTCCTGTTTATGACCGTCCCGAAGAGCTTCGTGAGTTACTTGAGTCATTGGTGGCTCAGGATATTTCTTCGGAGATAGAGATGAGTTTTGAGGTATTGGTAATAGAAGATGGCTCAAGAGAGAGCGCCGAAGATGTCTGTCAAAGTTTTTCTCATAAACTTCCTTTGCATTATTTTTATAAAGAAAATACAGGCCCAGGCCCTAGCCGAAATTATGGGATTGAGAAAGCAGAAGGAGATTATTTTATTTTCTTTGATTCTGATTGTATTATTCCTCCTGCTTACTTAAAGACGATGCACCACCAAGTACAACAGTATCGTTTAGATGCCTTTGGTGGGCCAGATGCTTCTCATCAGTCATTTACTACTTTGCAAAAATCTATTAATTATGCCATGACTTCTTTTTTGAGTACTGGAGGTATTCGTGGTAAAAAGAAGCATTTGGGGACTTATCAAGCACGCAGTTTTAATATGGGTTTTTCTCGTCAGGTCTATGAAGCTACACAAGGCTTTGGAACAATGCGAGTGAGTGAAGATATAGATTTGAGTATTCGTATCAGAGAAACTGGCTTTAAATTACAGTTAGTACCCGAAGCCTTTGTCTATCACAAGCGAAGAAGTGGTTTTACTGATTTTTTTAGGCAAGCTCATTCTTTTGGAAAAGGTCGGGCAAGCATTGTCAAGCGACATCCCTCACAATTTAAGTGGGTGCATTTATTTCCTAGCCTTTGGCTCTTATTTTTGGTGAGTATGTTTCCTATGTTCTGGATTTGGGAAGGCTTGGCACAGTTACAGTTATTTACTATTTTACTCTATTCCACTTTGATTTTCTCTGATTCTATTGCAAGTAATAGAAACTTCTTAGTGGGGTTGCTAAGTATTCCTGCTGTATTTATACAGTTAGGAGGCTACGGCTCAGGATTTTTGAAGGGGATTTTTGCCTATCAGCCTACCCAACAAAAGTTTTCTTCTGATAATAGACCACACATAAAAACATAAAATTAACTCTATTCTTATAAAAAATCTATTTTAGGCATCTTACAAAGCTGTTCTTTTAGTCATCCAAAAATGAAGAAAGCAAAACTCTAAGAACTCTATTTTGAGTGTTTTTTCTAGTCGTGTAAAGATGATTTGACATCATAAATGAGAGCAAAGCTTGCCAGATAAGGAGCTATTTACCTCGTTTTCCAAAAACAGAGGTATTAGCTTTTTGACTATCTTTACTGATAGAGAGTGATAGAACTGATACTACTCATAAAGCCCTTTTTAAAAGAAAAACCCACTTTTCAGCGGGTTTTTAGTGTGTTTGATATACGTTTTGTGAACCTGAAGGGATTACCCAACGTAGTGTTTATCAGCCACTTAAAATTAAAAATGTATTTTGTTACTAGTTTTGTGACTATCTCAGTGCTTACTTTGAGGATTTTGAGGGGTAAATGGACATCAAATTGATTTATTTGACTGACTTCAAGATGAAATGGAGTTTTAGGAATAGAAATTAAACCTTATAAGTATATTTACAAGCTTTGATGTTGAATATCCAATTTGTTAAAAGCTCAATTGTCATGAATAACTATTTCGCTTATACAATCCTTAAGTATAAATACTCTCAAATTTTGGGAGAGATAATAAATGTTGGTTTACTTGTGATATTTGCTGATGAGGTAAGATTTATTTACCCTCCTCAACTTAAAAGACTTAGGGATTTTTATCCAGAGGTAGAAGAGCATCATATCAAAAATTACCTTACAGGTTTTGAGCAGTATGCTAACTCTATCAGTAATAATCTAAAACAAAAGCCTCTTGAGTTTGAAGAATCAGATTTCAAAACCTTTGCCCAAAAAAAAGTAGCTGAATTTTTAGTCAAGGATGATAGTGCTTTACAGTTTTCAGAGCTACATTATTCTGTGCGTTACATACCAAGCAATAAGAAAATCGTAAAGAATCTCTTTGAGAAGTTCTTTTTTCCTTATCTGGATAAGCAAGAAGAAAGTGGCAAGAACGAGGAGTATATAATTAAAACAATCAGAAATAATATCAAAGAAATACAGCCTGCTATTTTTGAAAAATATTTCAACCATCAATTGCCCAAATCTATTGAGAATGATAAGACTTCTCTGACCTTTGATTTACACTGGCAAAATGGACAAACACATCTAATAAAGCCCATAAGTTTTGACCTCAAACAAGGTTCAAGCATTGACAACAAAGCCAATAGATATTTTGGTAAGTTCTGGCAACTCAATGAAGAAATCAGTACACAAAATTATGTGTTAGATATTCCACTTATCAAGCCCTCCCAGAAGATACTTTTTAAGGAGTATGATAAAGCTGTTAGAATACTTGAAGACATTTCTCAACTAAACCTCATAGAAGAAGAGAAATTACCTGAATATACCCAAAAGACGATTGAGGCATTGCTGGCACACTAAGTATAGCTATAAATTTAGTTGTGCTGTTTTTCTGTGCTTTTTATACTAAATCAATAATAATGTATCAATACTCCTATCTAAAACACGTCATTACAGCTACTTTACTATACAATTACAGCTACTTTACAGCTTGATTACAAGTCTTTAAAGCTTATTACAGCTACTTTACAGCTTGATTACAAGCCTTTACAGTACCATTATACAGATATTATTTCCATTAGATGATAGAAAAGCACTATCAAATGGCTTTATTTTGCTAATTTTATTACCTTAATTTCTCTTTTTTCTCTGTTTTTCGGAGAGATGAGAGGTAAATGCGAGGAAATTGATTTCTAAGAGTGGCTAATCAACTAGTTTTACTTGCTGATGTCTTTGAAAGTAGGTCATTTTCTATTATTTATTCTCCTGCTAACCTCAATACTTCCTGATAGAGTTTAGGATTGATGAAGAAACTTGTTTTATCTTCTAATTCTTCCAAAATATCTTTGACAGTAAGAAGAATACCTTGCTTTTTTGCTTCTAATAATATACCCAATAAGCCAATGATTTTAATATTAAGACTTTTGGCTTTATTTCTACCTGCTCTTTCATCAATAATCAGAAAGTCTGCCTCTAACTCCACACTCAAAGCGATTGCCTGCACAATTAAGTGAGCATCCTGAGGCTCTTGTACTACTATCCAATCTTGCTGAACAAGATATGCACTTTGCTCAGAAATTTCTGATAATTCTTCCCAAACGGCTTTTGGAATAATGATTTCTTCATACAAACTTTGTAAGATTTCTAACCTCTGTATTTGCCAAAGATTTGTAATGGCTGTGGTATCGCTTACAACTATCATTTATCCCAAGCTAAATTCTCTAAATCTTCTTTCAAATCTTCTGTGTCGTATTTGAGGTAGATATTTCTTTTTTTGAGTTCTTTCTGAAAAGAAATTTGGTCTAACTTTGCCAACTTGCGAGCCTGCCCCAAAGTGAGCTTTTCCTTGTCATAAAGATAAGTAGCCAAGTCTGTCAATAACTCCTGCTCAGATAAGTTAATGGACTTCGTAAATGCCTCTGGAATATGTAATATCATTATTTTCTGATTTTATGTATTTTTTAAAAACGAAAAAAGTAAAGCAATGGATATGAATACTAAGTTTGTTATAGAGGTTTATTTCTTATCATAACAATTCCACCTGATTACAATGCTTCAAGACGATTCGGGGCTTGCCATCATCATTATAATCAGTGATTCTGCCTATAACCCTGATTTTTATACCTGTTATTTCTTGGAAGAGAAGATTGCTCTTGAATGTGCCTATATGCTCATCAAAGAGAACTAGGGTGAGCTTAGCAGTTCGGATAGTCTTGCTCTAGGTTAAAGTAGGTCAGTCCCTTAACGGGCTTAATGTTAGTAACCGTAGCCACTACACTGATTTCTGTATCAGTATTCATGTGTCTGCTGATGTCGTCTATGCTTATCTTTGTCTGGGTATAGAAGTACTGTGTGAGCGCTGGTAAGATTAAGAAGATGCTTAGCTATTTTCTGTATTTAGGGTTTCAAAAATTCATAAACCTTCGCCACTCATCCACGAAAAAAGGAGACTGTTCCGTGGTTGGTGTTTAAGAAATGGCTGTTGAGGTGTTTGTAAAGGATTAAGAGTTTGTTTAAAGCCATTTCGACACCGACCACTCGAGTCCAAAGGTTTAACCCATTACTGGTCAGAGGTTGTGGCGGTAAGCGTAATCCACAACAGCAAACTAGCTTTCGCATCACGCTAAGACCATATTTTTGCATCATATAGTCATTGTTTTGGATGTAAAGTAAGAAAAGTATATCTTAGTATTTCAAAAGTTTATTTTATATTTGAGTTTGAATAATTCGTAAAGTTTGTTCTTAGCGAGATGCTCAAAACAGTTTGCTGTTGTGGGTATGTAAGACGCTAAGAGCAGAGGGGGGTCTGAAGACTGGATGTAAGGAATACCACAAGTCCGCTTCGCTGAGACTTGCGGTAGGTGAGTGGTTGAAGCCACCGCACCTTTTTCATTACATCCTGCCTGTTTTCAGTTTCAGCATAGAAATCCAATTGTAAGTCAAGAAATAGATGAATAAAGGATAGATTATGAATTTTTTCCTCAAATCCAAGAATCAATCAGAGATAGTAATAATTTTCTGAAAAAAAACTAAGGAAAATTTGAAAAATAAAATATTTTCCATAAATTGCACTCACTTAATTATGAATTAAACAATTTTAAGAAAAAAGATGAAATCACCCTATTTTAAGGAAGAACATCATTTATTTAGAGAAACGGTGCGTGACTTCTTTCAGAAAGAAGTTATGCCACATGTTTCTGAATGGGAAGAAAAACGCCGTGTACCCAAAGACATTTGGAAAAAAATGGGCGATATGGGTTATTTAGGCTTATGCCATAAAGAAGAACATGGTGGAATGGATGCCGATATATGGTATTCGGTTATCTTCTTAGAAGAATTAGCCAAAACCAATGGAGGTTTTAGTTCTAATGTAAGCGTACATGTCTATATGGCTACCAATCACATTGCCAAAGCTGGTAATGAAGCCCTCAAACAAAAATATTTAGTTCCTTCCATTGCAGGTGAAATGGTAGCTGCTTTGGCAGTTTCTGAGCCTGGAGCAGGTTCTGATGTATCTGCTATTCGCACCAATGCACGCCGTGAAGGAGATAACTTTATCGTCAATGGGCAAAAGTTATGGATTACCAATGGAACATATTGTGATTTTTACACCACAGCTGTCAAAACCGAAAATGGCATCACACTGATGGTCATTGATGGCAATGCAGAAGGAGTAACTCGCAACAAACTTAATAAAATGGGCTTGCATAGCTCAGATACCGCTGAAGTTTATTTTGATAATGTAAAAGTACCTGTTTCTAACGTCATCGGCGAAGAAGGAAAAGGGTTTTATTATATCATGGATAGCTTTCAGTTAGAAAGATTGGTTATCGGGATGAGTTCTATTGGAGGAAATGAATTGACTATCCAACAGACACTCCAGTACATGGCAGAGCGTGAGACTTTTGGAAGACCTATTAATAAGTATCAAGTTTTGCGTCATACCATTGCCCAACTTGCCTCTGAAGTAGAGCAGAATAAGCAATTCGTTTATCATACTTGCTGGCTACATGAGCAAGGTGAGTATGTTGTAAAAGAGTGCTCAATGATAAAACTACTCAGTGCCGAACTCAATAAACGAGTAGTAGATGAATGCCTACAGATGTTTGGAGGATATGGGTATGTAGAAGATTTCCCTGTTTGCCAGTCTTATAGAGATGTGCGAGTAGGTACGATTGCAGGAGGTACTTCACAAATCATGCGTGAGATTATTTCTAAAATCGTGGTAGATGGTATAGAGCATAAGCGAGCTTATAACCCAGCCGATATTCAAAACGAAAAAAGCAATAGCGGAATAGTAGCCAAAGAGATTGTAAAATCTCTCTCAGATAGGTTCAGACCCGAAAAAGCAGCCGATTACAATACAACTATACATTACGACATATCAGGTGAAAATGGAGGTAAATATACCGTCAAAATCGCCAATGGAGCTTGCAAAGTATAAGAAGGACTCCAAGGTGAAGCCAACTGCATTATTAGTGTTGCTGATAAAATATATGAAGCCCTCGAAACTGGCAAAGCCGATCCTCAGTCTGCATTTATGAATGGAGATATTAAGGTAAGTGATGTGGGCGAGATGATGAATTTTTCTAAAGTGTTTAAAAGACTTTTTTAGTTAGTTAATTAGCGAGTAGATTTGTAACCTGCTTCTTAATTTTATGAGAAGCAGGTATTTTTTTGTCCTTTTTTATCAAAAAAATGATAGTAAAACTTCAACTAATTCTATTTTTTGAAGTTATCTTTATATTGTATAACTTTAATTAAATATGATTATGGATAAAAATAGTGAAATGACTGACACAAAACAAGCAACTCATTTAGACAAGTTTTACCACTGGGAAGCTACCCAACCCGATAAAGTATATCTCAAACAACCTCATGGAGATACTTGGATAGATTATACTTGGGGTGAAGTAGGTAACCAAGCACGCCGAATTGCTGCTGCACTCAAAAAAATGAATTTTCCTGAAAAAAGTAATATTGGTATTGTGTCTAAGAACTGTGCCCATTGGATTATCAGTGATTTAGCGATTATGATGTCAGGACATGTTTCAGTGCCATTTTATCCTACACTGACCAATGAAAAACTGAATGAAGTACTTGTTCACAGCGAATGTAAAGCTCTTTTTGTAGGTAAACTAGACGAATGGGAAGAGATGAGCCAAGGCGTACCAGATGATATTCATTGCATTGCCTATCCTCAATACCCTAATCAAGCCCTACTCAGTGGAATGACTCAATGGGAAGACCTTCTCAAAAATCATGAACCACTTATTGAAAATCATGAACCTGATATGCAAGACCTCATGACCATTATCTATACCTCTGGAACGACTGGTATGCCCAAAGGAGTGATGTTTACTTATGAGCGAATGGCTACTGGGATGAACAAAGTCATCGATATATTCTCACTCAATGATACTTCCAATAGACATTTTTCTTATTTACCACTTTGCCATATAGCAGAGCGTAATATTGTGGAGAGTGCTTCTATTTATGGTGGTGCTTGCGTTTATTTTTCTGAATCTCTAGAAACCTTTGCCAAAAATCTACAAGATGCACAGCCTACTCACTTCTTAGCAGTACCACGCATCTGGACTAAATTTAGACTAGGTATATTGAGCAAAATGCCTCAAGCACAGTTAGATGCTATTTTAGCTAATCCACAAATGGCAGAGCCCGTCAAAAAACAATTACAAACCTCACTTGGACTTGCCCAAGCAAAAGTAATCTTGACTGGTGCGGCACCAATGCCTTCTTCTTTGATTGATTGGTTTGGAAGTATAGGAATCATCATTCAAGAGGTTTATGGAATGACTGAAAACGTAGGGGCTTGTACGTATATGCCCAAAGACAATATCAAAACAGGTGTGGTAGGTAAGCCATATCCTTATGTAGAAATCAAGATAGCAGATGGTTCTGGTGAAGTACTCATGAAAGCTCCCTGGATGATGAATGGTTATTACAAACATCCTGAGCAGACAGCCGAAACACTCAAAGATGGCTGGCTTCATACAGGAGATATGGGCGAACTAGACGAAGAAGGATTCTTAAAAATAACAGGACGTGTCAAAGATACTTTCAAAACTTCTAAGGGTGAATTTGTAGTGCCTGCACCTCTTGAGTATGCTTTTGCTACTAATAATCATGTAGAGCAAGTTTGTATTTTAGGAAGAGGACTGGCACAACCCGTAGCTCTAGTAGTTCTTTCAGAAATGGGACAAGCCGCAGACAAAGAAAGCATTAAAACAGGACTGCAAAAAACCATGGAAGAACTTAATGCTAAAGCACTTAAACATGAGCAAATAAAAAGTATCGTAGTAGTCAAAGAAGCGTGGACAGTAGAAAACACACTCATGACTCCTACTCTAAAAGTAAAAAGGAATGTGCTAGAGCAACTCTATGAAGAGAAGCTACATACTTGGTATGAGCATTCTGATACAGTTCTTTGGGAGTAAGCAAGAGTAATCCTACTTTTAAGTGGGGATGTGAAAACTCTTAAAAATCTCATTAAATATTTTTTTGAAAAATAATAAACTCATTGATAATCATAGCCGTTTCCTGTGTCTTCACAGACGACTATAACTTTCAAACTTAATCCACTCCTCAAAGTTGCTGCCTGTGTTATAATAGGCGGCTATTTGAGGAGTAATTTTTTTAGCCGTTACCCGTATCTTTACAGGCGACCATTTGAAAAGTAATTTTTTAGGTATAATAAAATATGGAAAAATTTAAAAGTGTAGATATTGAAAAATGGAATAAGAATTTATTCTTTGAGTGGGCAGGGCTAGAGATTGTAGAAGCAGATGATGGATATGCTAAAATGATTCTTCACATAGAACCCCAGCATCAAGGTGGAGGTGGTACCAAGGCTATTAACGGAGGCATAGTCGCTTATTTATTTGATGGTTTGCTAGGAGTCTGCACCGCTACTCAATGGGATGAAAATACCATTGGAATGGCTACTATCTCACTCAATATCAATTATGTGGGCATGTTATATGCCGAAAAAATCGTTATAGGAGAAGCCAAAGTAGTCAAAAGAGGGCGAGGCACTGTTTTTTTGGAGGGAAGTGTAAAAGATGATGTCGGTAATCTGGCGGCTACTTGCACAGGAATCTATAAACTTAGACAAAAGAAATAAAGGTTCAAAGGAGATCAGTGATAAGAGATGAGTTATGAGTTTATAAAATAAATACTGTTACAAGATTCGCTTGCTCTTCTACAATTTAACCATTACAGCCTGTTATGTATTGCCTTGCTAGATATACACTGAAAAATAATGATGGATAAAAAGAAAATTTATATAGAACAATCTTTACGTCAATTTTTAAAATATGGGATTAAAAGCGTAACTATTGGCGACATCGCCCAACATCTTAATATCTCTACCAAAACGATTTACAAGTTATTTGGAGATAAAACGGGACTTGTACAAGCCTGCTTAGAGTTAGACCAAGAGATTATCGCTAAGACCTATCAAAAAATCATTCAAAATGAAGCCCTCATGATGGCTTTGATAGAGTTTTATAATGAGTTAGTTAATCGTATCTCACGTGTAAACCCCAATTATTTTAATGATGTGCAGAGTTACTTTCCCCAAGAATGGGAAAAAATCACTCAGCATAGCACCGAGCAAATCAAAATACTCTTAGAAAATGGCAAGGCTCAAGGCTTTTTTTATAAGAATTTGGATAAAGAAGTAGTAGCACAGACACTTAGTCTGCTCGTAACAGCTATGCTAGATGATCATACTTTTACACAATACATCCCTAACCGCAGACAACTTTCTGCCAATATCATTTATCCTTATTTGCGTGGAATCTGCACCCGCAAAGGCTGGGAAGAAGTAAGACAATATCTTTCTAAGGCAGTCATGCTTTGAGATGAGAAGTGTAAGCCAATGATTGGTTATGAAAATATAAAGCTGTTTTTTTAAGCTTTGATTCAACAAATAAATACAATTACGAATAGGGAGATGAATAAGTAATGGTTTTAAAATAAAATGGATATTTATTTGAATAAAAAGCTCATTATCAACAACTTAATAACCAAATAATTAATAACTTATAACTAATCTCTTGCTAATGAGATGGAAGCTAAAAATTGTAAGGAGGAAGAAAGGAAGAAAGGAAGAAAATCAATCAAATAACTACGATGTACTCGAAAAAAATAACACTAATCTAAGGAAACCTTAAATTAGTGTTATAAAGAAGCACTCGAACCTCAACTGAAATTGACTGCTTAAAACAAAAATGACACCAAAATTAATAGCATTAAGTCTATATCCAATAACAATGCCAAAGCACCAAGATTAAGAATAAGGCTATATTTTTTGGTAAAATTTATCAAAAAACTTTCTATCTAGCTATTTTTTATAGGCAAAATAGATGATTTCATTGGCTGGGAGGGCATATTTCTGAATTATCTCAGGTGAAAGTGTTTGTGCAAAATTATCTTCTTTGACTTCAAATCCTCCTTGTCTTAGCCTTTGAGCGTAATCTCTACCATACATCCTCACATGGTCTTCTTGCCCAAAAGCTTTGAACTTTTCGGTGGGGCTAGTGATGTTTGCATCTTCATAGGTTACTTCCATATCTTCCCTAAAAAAAGGAACTTGTAGAATAGCCCATCCGCCTGGCTTTAAAACTCGGTGCATCTCATTGGCGGCTTTGATATCATCAGCTACATGCTCAAGCACATGATTGCAAAAAACTACTTCAAAAGTATTTTCTTCAAAGGGAATGTAATGAATATCCATCTTTACCTGAGCCAGTGGAGATTCTATGTCGGCAGTGATGTAGTCAAGGTTTTTCATCTTCTGAAAGCGTGAGATAAAGCAAGCCTCTGGTGCGATATGCAGTACTTTGAGTGAATCACTAAAAAAAGGAGTCTTTTCTTTTAAATAAAGCCATATCAATCTATGTCTTTCTAGCGACAGACAGCTAGGGCAGAGGGCATTGGGGCGAGCAGAGTCTCCTCTACCATAAGGCAAGAATTTTTTGTATTTCTTTTCACAAATAGGGCATTGAACGGCATTGCCACTATAAAACCAACCCAATGCCTTGAGACCAAGTGGACTGAGCATTTGCAAGTATTTGCGAGGGACATATCTTATCAAAAGACTGATGAGTTTTTTCATGATTGTATTGCCTGTAATTGTTGTTGGAGAATCGCAATTCCTTGCTTAAAACTGTGTGGCTGATAATCTAGTATTTTTTGGGCTTTGTCTAAAATGAATCCTGTGCGAGGTGGTCTTTTGGCAGTTTGGCTAAATTTAGAGGCATCTGTGCGAACAATCAATGATTTGTCTAGCTCAAAAAAATCAGCCGTTTGGATAGCCATTTCATAGGGAGTGAGTAGCTCTTTGCCCGAAATATTAAAAATACCTTCTGCCTCTTTTTCTACAATCAAAGCACAACCCTGTGCTAAATCTTCTGCAAGTGTAGGGCTTCGGAGTTGGTCATCTACTACCTGTATCGTTTTACCATCTTCTAGAGATTTTTTGACCCAAAGAATAATATTGGAACGACTCATCGCTTCTGTAATGCCATAAACCAAGACAGTGCGGGCAATTGCCCATGAACATTGAGATTTCATTACGATTTCTTCGGCAGCAAGCTTACTTTCACCATAATAACTGATAGGATTGGGTTTTGCTTCTTCTGTATATGGGCCTTCTTCTCCATCAAAAATAAAATCAGTAGAAAGATGCAAGAAAAAACTATTGTGGGTTTCACAAGCCTTTACTAAATACTCAACTGCTGTAGTATTGTAAAGCCAACAGTCTTCCTGTGCTGTTTCGCAATCATCTACTTGTGTCATGGCTGCGGTGTGAATAACGGCATCAGGTTTATATTTTGAGAAGACAGCTTCTATTTCTTCGGGTTGGGTAATATCTAGAGATTGGTATTCAAAATCTTTGATAGTATTGATTCTACTTTCACCTCTAGAAGTAGCTATCAGTTGATATTTTTCTCGGTTTTGAGTTTGTGAGTATAGACTTACGAGTTTTTGACCTAGTAAACCATTCGCACCTGTAATCAGTATTTTTTTCACTTTCTTATTTTCTTTTTTGATACTGCAAAGAAAAGGATTTTTATTCAAAAAACTGATGAAAACGATTTTGCTCCCCTACTCAATCGTTTATCCTCTAAGCATATTTTCTAAGAATATTTCTCAAAAAACTCACATTTAATCCAAACATCAGCAAGACTAAGGCAAAAGCAACTACCCATACTACTGGTTCTATGTTTGAAGATACTTCTAAACCTTTATCAGATAAAAACTGACTTGTAAAATAATGGGAAACATACAATAAGATACAGGAAAGGAGGCTAATCCCGATGATTAATCTAGCAAAATAACGCAATAAATAACTTGAAATCATGGCAGAAGTATAACCTAACTGTAGCAAAAGCTGGATTTCGTTTTTAGCTTCTGCCAAGATTACTCTAAAATTCATCGTGAAAATCACAAAGGAAAGTCCTATAAAAAGCAAACCTACCAGGCCTACCACAGACATAATCACTTGCACAACCGAAGCGGCACGACTTGCATTGAGCCTGTCTTGATTGATTTGATAATTTTCTGCTTCGAGGTATTCGGCTACTTTCGGATTACTTGGGTTTTTCACTTTGATAATGACACGAGAAGGGTTTGCTTTGGTATCTTCTCCTACATTTTTATTCGCCCACTCCATAAAACTCTGAGGCACTAAGATAGAGGAGATTCTCTCTGTAAAACCTACAATGCGGGCATCCATAATCCTTTGTCCTTGTGGGCCTATAATGCGTACTTTAATGGTGATTAGCCCTATGCTTGATGCCGAAATCTGTGGGAAACCCTTGCTGAGAGCAAATCCAAAGTTGTATAGATTCAGCATATCTTGTGAGAGAATGATTGGCAAAAAGTCTGATTTTTCTGTCCAATCCCAGTCAGAAGGCTGAATATCTAAGAACTGATTAGGCACTGACTCAAAGAAAAGCTCCGAAGAAAAATTAACCCTTCCAGTCAAAAAAGCAGCGACTTGAAACTGATTGGCAGTAAACTCTCCTAACTCTGTTACAAATTCTTGTGATTTTAAATCTTCTACTTCTGTTTCTTTAAACTCAGCCTTTGTCATCAAAAGAGTATTATTCCAGTTGATTTTTTTGCTCAAGACCAAGTATTCAGGGTTTGAATTTTCAGGATTGAGCAGACGGTTGATTTGTATGTAAAGTTGTAACGAGAATAAAAGCAAAAGCATTCCCAACAAAAGCCCCATTCCTGCCAAAAAAATCTGCCCTGTACTTCTCTTTGCACTAAATATTTTTTGAAGTATTTTGTGGTATTTTTTCATCTCTAAATGATGTATCAATAATTTCAATGACTGCTCACAAAATTATACATTGCTTCTCACAATCGCACCAAGTTTGGAGATTATTCTAGGTTTGAAAGATTGATTTAATGAGGGCTTGATTTATTGAAGGATTGATTTAATGAATGCTTGAGGGTTTGAATTAATGAAAGAATGAGGGGTTATGTTTTTGCTTCAATACTTATCGCTTTTCACTTCAACTCTTCTATCCTTCAACCCTTCTCACTCCTCCTCAAAATAAGTATCAAACAGTTCAGCAGCCAAAGAGCTTCCTTGCATTTTGGCATAATAGAGAGGGTCTAGTGCTTCTTTGATATTATTTTCTCTTAGTTGGAGTGCGGCAAACATCACTACGGCATCTAAATTGCCTTGATTGGCAGAGACAGTACGGATAATAAATTCTTGGACTTTCTCCATTTCTTGATTATCAAAATATATCAAAGTACGATAAAACAACAAATTATCATTTTCTGAAAACAGTGATAGTCCTTTTTCTAGGGCTTCTATCTTTTTGGAGGTATTCTCCAGACTGCTGTATATTCTGGCTAAAATCACATAATCATTGGGAGTAACCTCAATAGCTTTCATTTTTTGGAGTAAGATATTTTCTGCACTGCTCCAGTCTTCTTCCAAGATATATATAAAAAGGAGATTTGTATAGTTAATCACTTTATCAGGGTCTTCTTCTATACTTTTTTTGAAATTCACTTTCGTTTCTGCTAAGTTTCCTTCCACAAAATCTATAAAACCAAGAGATTGGTAAAGAAAACTTTTGTTTCCCTTTCTTTTTTTAAGTGCTTTTTCAAAAAAAACTCGGAGAGCTGGGAGTCTAGTATCTTTTGAAATATTCTTTATAAAATAATCAATCATTTTCTCATCTTCATTCTCAGGATCTAATTGAGACATTACCCCGATAAGGTCAGTATAAAATATTTCTAAAATCGCAGAAGCATTTAAAAGAGTTTCTAAGGGGGCAGTGTTATATTTTTTATACGCTTCTTCTATGGGTAATTTATCGAGTTTTAAATCTATGACACCTTGTGTGTCTAGGGTTCTCATTTTGATAAATAAGTCTGAGAAAACATACAACATCAAACCAGTTAATTCTTTGTCATCTATTTCAAGCGTCTTTTTGTAGAGTTTTTTGGCAGTTTCTAGTTCGCCCATTTGCTGTGCAATACCAGCACTAGATAGCCAGACTTTGGCACTATCAGGCATTAGTTCAGTAGCTTGCTGTGCATGAAATTGAGCTTTGTCCAAATCAAATATATCAAGATAAATTCCTGAAAGATAATGATGACTCTCAGCTACTTCCCTATTCTCCTCAATATTCTTTTGCAATTTACCAATCAATTGACTTCTTAAAGATTGGATTTGAGTGGTATCTTTATGATAAGCCGCTTTAAACTTGTAAAAGTAATCTTTTTGTAAAGCCAAGTTTTGTGGTTTGGCTTTGAATTTCTTTTCCACCTCTGCAAGCTCTGTCTGATACATCTTAGGACTTTTATAGGGTACATCTTCTAAATCAGAAACAGCAAAAGCAAAGTTAAGCTCGGCTTGGGTAGGAGCAGGAATCTTGCTGATGAAGGTATCTATCTCGCTAACAGTAGGTTCTTTTTTTAGATTAAAGGATTGTGCAGTAAGCACAGGAGTTACCAAGAGGGCAATCAAAAAGCCAAAAAGTATATTTTTAATCACTGTGTTTATTTTGAAATATTAAGAGATAAAATAAAAATATGTTAATTTGATAGATAACGAAAATATTCTCTAATTGGATGATGATTTGAAGAAATTATCCTTTAGATATGAGTGCTTTCTGTTAAGCCTGTGTTAAGATATTTTTTAATAAAACAAGCATAATTAACTGATAATCAGATTATTACATATCATTTTTAACTATTAATACGCTTGTAAATACATAACCTCTTTTTTTACTTCTCGTTTTGAAAAATATTCACTAAAATCAAATTCTTATGAAAAAGAAATACCTACTTATACTATTCTTGAGCTTTTTATTGCCTCTTGCTTCTGTTGCACAGAATAACAACTGCAACCAACCCATTGCCGATTTTTTATATCAGCAACAACTTAGCAAAGTAACTCAATCCTTCAATGACGCTGAAAGGCTCAATCGTGCCAAATTAGCGATTGATAATTATTGTCTGTCTTCCTTTCAAATAAAAGGCTTGGCAGAAACTTTTCGTGATGATGACGCTAGGCTTGAGTTTGCTAAACTTGCCTATATTCGTGTATTTGATAAGCAAAATTTTTACGAAGTTTATAATGCTTTTGCTTATTTTTCTACGGTATTTAGATTGCATGATTTTGTGTTAGAACAAAGAAATGGCATCTCAAATCCTCTTATCACTTCCCCTACGAATAATCCCAATTCTAATCCGAACTTCCCTAACCTGATTTATCCTAATTATGCAGGTTATCAAGGAGCAAGTAACTGCGAAATGCCCATGGATGATCATGACTTTAACCTTTTGGCACAGGATGTCTTGCGTCTGACTGCCGAAACAGGTCGCCTGAATCGCCTCAGTACCATCGGAAGTAACTATTGCCTCTCTACTGAGCAAGCAATGAAATTTGCTTCTTTGCTGGAAAACGAAGACAATAG
>JBBRUH010000003.1:0-34804 GCA_038248005.1 Cytophagales bacterium
AAAGAGAAAGCAGCTAGATGCCCTATGCTTCCTAGAGGTTTGCTCACCCCACCCCTAGGGGTGGAGTCATAAAAACTATCCACAGCTTGGGCAGCATCTTCTACTACAAAGAGTTGGTGTTTTTTAGCTATTTCCATTACCTTATCCATCTCACACGCCATGCCTGCATAATGCACTACGATGATGGCTTTGGTCTTAGGTGTAATAAGGCTTTCTATTTTGTGGGCATCCATATTGGGGGTGTTTTCTTCACTATCTGCAAAGACAATCTTAGCCCCACGCAGCACAAAGGCATTGACCGTACTTACAAAGGTATAGCTCGGGACGATGATTTCATCACCTTCTTTGATATCTAGCAAGAGGGCACACATCTCTAAGGCATCTGTGCAGGAGGTAGTGAGTAAGCATTTTTTGAATCCGTATTTTTGCTCAAAAAACTCATGGCATTTTTGGGTAAACATTCCATCGCCTGAGATTTTGCCAGAGGCAACTGCTTCTTGGATGTACTGGGTCTCTTTGCCAGTGAGATAAGGTTTGTTGAAGGGGATTTTCATAGGTTGTGTTAATAAATCAATAGGACTACAGCAGTTCTTTCCCAAAGATATGTAAAGTAATAAAAGCTTCCTCTAAGAAAAAACCTTCTTTTACCCAAGCCTTTTGAACAGCAAAGTTTTGGATTTGTGTAGAAACTTTCATTTTTTTGACTCTCCTGCTTTGGTAATAACTCTGAGTAAAACGCATCATATCCGTATAAATTCCACTCCCTGAAAACTGTGGTCTTACGCCATATAAGACACCTTCAGCAGTTTCTTTGTCTTCATTGGAGCAAGTAGCAAAACCTACCACAGTATTTTCTTTTTTTACTAGAAAAGCGACTTTGTCAGTGTCTTTAGGATTTAGATAGTATGTACTTACCCATTCTTGGTAGCCTTCTATGATTTTATCTTTTGGAAGAATAGGGTTAGAAAAATAGTGATTCGTATAATCTGCAAAGATTTCACTCACCAAGGTATCAAAGATAGGCTTATCTGTTACTGTTCCTTCTTCAAAAGAAAGGTTGTTTTTGATTGATTTTGATGCCTTATTCTGAATATCGGTTTCATAATAAACTAAGGTATCAGCCACAAGATATTTAATTTCTAGTTCATTTAGTTGAAATAAATTACACTGCTCAGAAGTAGGAACACGATAGATTAACAAGGCTTTTGGGTGCATAGCTAAAAAATCTGCAATCATTTGGTAGTTAAACTGAGGCTCATTTGCACGATAGATAGGGAGGTTAAATCTATTGCTTTCTAAATCGGATAGATGTATATTCATAAATTTTTGGAATCTTTGACGATATAAATAGGTCTATCTTTTACCCCTTCAAAAGTCTTACCCACATACAAGCCTATCACCCCTAGGGTCATCATTATCAAACCTGATAAAAACCAAATAGAAACGATTAGGCTTGCATAACCAGAAACGGTAATATAGCCTAAGGCATATCTTATAATGACAACGATAGCAAATAAGAAAGAAAAAAGAGAAATAAACAAACCTGCTTTGATGGTCATTCGGATAGGCTTATCAGAATAGGCTAAAATAATATCTAAGGCTAGATTAAACAATCTTTTAAAGTCATAAGAAGTTTTACCTTCTTCTCTTTCTGAATGGCTTACCTCAATAGTAGTCTGCTTGAAACCCACCCAACGCACCATAATCGGAAAAACTCGGATACTCTCACGCATCTGACAGACGGCTTTTATTACTTTTTGGTGATAAATGCCAAAGTTAGCGATGCTTGGGTCGTGTGTTGTACCTGTCAGATAAGAAAGTATTTTACAAAATGACCAAGAGAAAAAGCGTTTTAGAAAGCCATCTTGTCTTTGATGTCTGCGTGCCAGTACTACCTCATAGCCTTCTAAAGCTTTGTTATAAAGATTGATAATTTCTTCGGGGCGGTCTTGCAAATCACAATCCATAACTACTGTCCACTCTCCATGAGCATGGTCTAGCCCAGCCGTAATGGCATAGTGCTGCCCAAAGTTACGGCTCAGTTTGATGCCTTTTACTCTGATATCTTTTTGACAATTTTCTTCTATTTTCTGCCAAGAGTTATCAGGTGAGCCATCTTCTACCAAGATAATCTCAAAATCATCCGTAATCAGGGAAATAGCCTTGATGATACGCTCCACCAACAAATCTACTATTTTCTCAGCCTTATATACAGGGCTGACTATTGAAAGTACAGGTTTCATCTTGCCAAGATAAAGAGTTCATAAAAAAGAAAAGAGTATTGTGGATTTTAAATGTTCAAAACCAAGGAAATATTTGCTGTAATTGAAGTTTTAGTGTCTTTTGTATTCTTTTTGTTTCCTCAGAAATTAGTGGAAATATTTTACAGATGAAAAATCTTAGATTTGAGCAATGAAGAAGTTAGTTGTAATATGCTATGATATTATCAAGCGTAAAACCCATAAAAATATACTCCTATTGGTATTGATAAGCTGCTGCCATCTCTTTATGTTGCTTTACTTTGCCCCAGTTGAGACGCATCCAAGCTCTTTCGTGTAAATAGTACAAGATACATTTGGTAAATACTTCAAAAGCACCTATTGCAATTGCAGAGGGAATGTGTCCAGTAATTAAAAACGAAATCAAAATAGTATCTAAGGTACCAGCAGTTCGCCAAGTCAGAGCCTTGATAGCACTTCTTTTGGCTAAGTCATGACCTTGAGTAGGATGAACTCCCCATTTTGAGATTCCCCAAAGTCTTTCGTGGAAATAATATAAGAATATTTTAGTAAAGACCTCTACAGCTCCTATTTTGAGCGCTATCAGAGGATTGCCAGTAATTATCAAAGAAACAAACATTGTGTCTAGAGTGCCTGTGATTCTCCAGCTAACAGCTTTTACTAAACTTCTTTTATTACTTTCCATATCTTACTATAAGTTTTTTGTGAGTTTTGATATATTGTGATTCGTGCCTAGACAAACCACTAAGTCAATTTCTTTATAATAACAGCACAAAGATAATTATTAGTCTATAAAAATGGTATATTATATAGACTTTATATTTATTTTTGTAAAAAACTTATTTTGAATTGTATTTAAAATATTTAGGATAGGATAAAACTAATCTTTTT
Source organism: Cytophagales bacterium (assembly GCA_038248005.1). GTDB lineage: Bacteria > Bacteroidota > Bacteroidia > Cytophagales > Microscillaceae > JAABSX01. Next base: position 3,132 of record JBBRUH010000003.1, read on the forward strand.
GAGGAGAATCTGGGTTAAGAGAAGACTCACGCTCTACTATTTTTTCGAGAGTAGCTCCTTCTAAGATTCGTACAGTGCTGTCTCGTAGTTCTAAGAATACATTTCTGATGCCACATGTTTCTTCATCTTTACATTCTTCACACCTTTCATAATACCTATAACTGACACAGGGCAAAGGGGCAAGAGGTCCATCTATGGTTCGTATAAGTTCTGCCATATTTACTTCTTTAGGGCTTTTGAGAAGATAATATCCCCCTCCTTTTCCTTTTTTACTGGCTAAGAAAGCTTTTTTCTTTAGCTCCAATAAAATGGACTCCAGAAATTTTTGAGGAATATTTTCGTGTTCTGCGATTTCACTAATCAAGACAGGTCCTTGATTGTACTTTTTGGCTAGGTAAACAAGTGCATTGATGGCGTATTTAGCTTTTTTGGAAATCATGAATTAAAGTCATTTTAGGTGTTTTTGTAGATTTAGAAGTGCTTATTTTTCAAACCTCTTTTGTGGTTCGCATCTTCACGAACCAGCATTGATTTTGGTTGGTAAAGACAGGAATTGAGGGCTAGAAAATTCCAAAGCCTTTCATTATCCAAATTTACCAAATAAAATCCAAAACACATTCACTATCCGTAGAGCTAAGATAGTGATAAAGAGAATAAGTTATTTGATTCTAAGTAGATGGTCAAAATTAGTTTGTACTTTAAGCTTATTATCAAAACCTTACTAAGATAACTCATCACTTATCAGAGTGCATTAAATTGATATTTGAAATAAGTCTGTAACAGTAGGGTCATTTTGCGAGCATCAGGCACTCGCACTCTTTGGTGCATAATGGTAGTAGGGCTAAGTCTTTTAATCTTGGTAAATAGCTTAAGATAATAAGTATAGGCAAGATACACACCTAGTTTAGCACCCTTAGGTAATTTAATAATCCCTTGATAGGCATCATCAAAATCTTTTTGAATGTCTGCTTCTATGGCTTGCTTGGCATCTTCATTAAATTCTGCAAAATCCACATGAGGAAAATAAGTACGCCCACGCTCATGGTAATCACTCTGAAGGTCTCTCAAAAAATTTACCTTCTGAAATGCTGAGCCTAGGCTTTTAGCAGGTGCTTTTAGGCGGTCATACATCTCAGTATCTCCCTCACAAAACACCCTCAAACACATCAGACCTACTACTTCGGCAGAGCCATAGATATATTCTTCATAGCCTTCACGGTTATATTCAGAAAAATACAAATCCATCTCCATGCTATGCAAAAAAGCTTCTATTAATTCGTGTTCTATCTTATATTGATTGACTACTGATTGAAAAGAGTGTAGAACAGGATTTAGGCTAATGCCCTCTTCGATGGCTTGGTAAGTATCTGCTTTAAAACGAAGAAGAAGCTTTTTTTTGTCGTAGTCATGAAAAGTATCTACTATCTCATCAGCATAGCGTACAAAACCATAAATGGCATAAATCGGGGGGTGAAACTTCTTCTCTAAGGTCTTAATACCCAGCGTAAAAGAAGTACTATAATACTGAGTAATTAGTTTACTACATTCAAAAGTAGTAGTGTTGTATAAATCTAATTTCATGTTTTTAAGATTATATGTCAGTCAAATCCCTTTTGTTATGATGCAGTTGGATGTTGATTCGCTTTTTTATGCTGTAAATGTTTTATTTATTTCTCCTGCAACTACTTGTCCAGATATCAAAGAAGGAGGTACACCAGGCCCTGGCACAGTTAGTTGTCCCGTATAGTATAGATTTTTGATTTTACTACTTTTCAGTCCTGGTTTTAAAATGGCAGTCTGCATAAGTGTATTTGCCAAGCCATAAGCATTGCCTTTAAATGCATGATAATCACCTATAAAATCACGGTGTGCATAGCTTCGCTTATAGACTACATGTGAGCGAATATCTTGTCCAGTAATCTTCTCGAGGCGGTTCATAACCATCTCATAGTATTTTTCTCTGATGTCTGTAGTATCTTCTAAGTTGGGAGCTACAGGGATAAGGATAAAAATATTTTCACAACCTTCGGGAGCTACTGTAGGGTCAGTTTGTGAAGGGGCAGACACATAAAAAAGCGGGTTTTCAGGCCATTGTGGGCTTTCATAGATTTCTCTGGCATGTTTGCCAAAGTCTGTATCAAAGAAGAGATTATGGTGAAGCAGACTTTTTAGTTTCTTGTCAATGCCTAGATAAAAAATAAGAGAGGAAGGTGCCATAGTACGGCTATCCCAGTATTTCTCGTCATATTGTCTATACTTTTTAGGCAAAATATGTTGCTCTATATGGTGATAATCAGCCCCTCCTACTACTACTTCTGGATAATAGGTTTGGTCTTTGGTATGTACTTCTATGATATTTTTACCCTGAAAACCAAAGTCTTTTACTTCGGCATTATAGATAAATTCTACTCCGAAGCTTTCAGCAAGTTTGACCATGCCTTCTATTATTTTGTGCATTCCTCCCTTAGGATACCACGTCCCTAGTTGTATATCTGCATAATTCATCAGGCTATACAAAGCTGGCGTATTCTGTGGCAATGCCCCCAAAAATAAGACAGGAAACTCCATTAACTGGATAATCTTAGGATGGCGAAAATATCGCCGAATGTGTGAATAGATAGAAGTAAAGACATCCATTTTCAGTAATGCCCCTAACAGACGAGTATCTACAAACTCAAACAAGGAGCGACTTGGTTTGTAAACCAAATCACGCATTCCTACTTCATATTTATACGCTGCTTGAGATAAAAACTCTTCTAAACGAGCAGCACTTCCTTCTTCTAGTGACTCAAGCAAGGCATGAAAATCTTCTTTCTTAGCAGGAATATTCATGAAATCATTTTCACCAAATACTACAGCATAAGAAGGATTTAAGCGAACAAGGTCGTAATAGTCAGCTGTTTTTTTACCAAATCGCTCAAAATAAGCATCAAACACATCAGGCATCCAATACCAGCTAGGCCCCATATCAAAAGTAAAGCCCTCTGCTTTAAATACCCTTGCTCTTCCGCCTGGACTTTCATTCTTTTCTAATACTTGAACTTTAAATCCTGATTGGGCTAAAGTAGTAGCTGCGGCGATTCCCGCAAAACCAGCCCCAATAACAATAACTTTCTTAGACATATTATAAAATCACACCCTAGTTAATTAAACTTTTTTGATACCAATTATTAAAGATTATTACGATATTTTTACGCTGCATATACTAGTCAAGCAAAGACGCTTAACCGAAATAAATACTGGTGTAAGCGTTTTCGCTCTGCACTTCTATAAATAAAACCATCATAGGGTTTATTGATATTTCAAAAGGATAACTATAAAATGACATTTAAGTTAAAAAAATAATCAAAGGATTTATTCCTTTTATAGAACTAAGTTAGGAACAAAAGCGAAGATATGTATGTTTTGCAAAAGAAATCAATAAAAAAATATGCAACAGATATTTTTTTGAAAAAAAAATATCTGAAATAAAGAACATTTTTGATAATAGTCAGTTTTTGATAATGATAAAAAAATGTTTAACTATTTGTAATTAAAATTAAACAAAACAATTCAGTCATAAAATCGTTATGTATGAATATTTTTTGATAATTTAAAAGTAACCTGAGCAAAAAACGCAACCTAAGCCTCGTTAAGTTTTTCGCTCTTCGTAACTAGTCAATTTTAAAAACAAGATGTCTCCTGTTTAAAAGCAAGCCGTAGAAAAGGTACGGTGTAGATATGTATATGTCTTCAATAAAAAAACTATGAAAGTAGCTGTATTCCGAAAAGAACATTTTAATGCTGCCCACCAACTTCATAACCCTAACTGGAGTGATGAAAAAAATGAACGTGTCTTTGGAAAATGTAATAACAAAAATTTTCACGGACACAATTATGACCTCATCGTCAGAGTAATAGGTGAATTAGATGAAGAGAAGGGGTATGTGATTGATATGAAGGAACTTAGTGATATTGTTAAGGAAAATATCCTAGATAGATTTGATCATAAAAACCTTAACTTAGATACGGAAGAGTTTCGTAACCTCAACCCAAGTGCTGAGAATATTGCCATTGTGATTTGGAATATTCTTCGTCAAAAATTAGATATCAAATACGATTTAAAAATTAAACTCTATGAAACAGAAAGAAACTTTGTTGAATACCCTGTCACAAATTAATGGATTTAGTATTGAAGAAATAGGAGATGAACACATCGGCACATCAGCTGATACTCCTCTTCGTGAAGATGCTTTTGAGTTAGATGATGACCTAAAAATAGAACTAATAGAGAAGCATTTCAAGGAAATTATGCTCATTATGGGCTTAGACCTCGAAGATGATAGCTTAAAAGGCACTCCACACAGAGTAGCTAAAATGTATATTAAAGAAATTTTTAGTGGTTTAAACCCTAACAATAAACCCAAAATAGCCCTTTTTGAGAATAAATATAAGTACAATGAAATGCTTGTAGAAAAGGATATTACTTTCTACTCTAATTGTGAGCATCACTTTGTGCCTATTATAGGGAGAGCTCACGTGGCTTATATCGCCAATGGTCAAGTAATCGGACTTTCTAAGATTAACCGTCTAGTGCAGTATTATGCCAAAAGACCACAAGTACAAGAAAGACTCACTAACCAAATAGGCGAGGGACTCAAAGAAGCCTTGCAAAGTGAAGATGTAGCTGTTTGGATTGATGCCAAGCATTTATGTGTCTCTATGCGTGGTGTGCAAGATGTCAATAGTTCTACCATTACAAGCTTTTACAGTGGTAAATTTAGAGAAGAGCAGACTCGTAATGAGTTCTTAAAAAGTATCTCTTAAATAAAAAACAAACCATCATAACCTACTTTTAAAGTCCTCTTTTTAAAAAGGAGGACTTTTTTAGTCTAATATTTTACTTAAAAGCTTAAACAAATAAGCTACGTTTTGGATTAAGTATAAAACTTAGAATAATTATAAAAATACATAAAATGACTAAGAAAAATATATTAATCATAGGAGGTACTTCAGGAATCGGACTTGAACTCACTAAGAAAGTAGTAGCAGAAGGACATAATGTTATCGTAGCTTCTCGTAATCCATCCGAAGAACTCCAGAAATTAGGTGTAACTCATATTACTTGGGATGCTACCCAAGCAGTAGGGGATAGCTTTGATACCCTTCCAGAAGAAATACACGGACTGGCTTACTGTCCTGGCACTATTAATCTAAAACCTTTTCAACGCCTCAGCGAAGAAGAGTTTATGCACGATTATCAAGTAAATGCACTGGGAGCCGTGAGGGTTTTGCAAGCAACTATGAAACAACTTCGTAAGTCAAAAGGAGCGAGTGTAGTACTTTTTAGCACTGTAGCTGTTGCTTTAGGGATGAATTTTCATAGCTCTATAGCCATGGCAAAATCAGCAGTAGAAGGACTAACCAAAAGCCTCGCAGCCGAGTGGGCTATGCACAAAGTCAGAGTCAATGCTCTTGCACCTTCTCTGACGGATACTCCCCTTGCAGAAAAATTACTCAGTAGTCCTGAGAAAAAAGAAGCCTCTGATAAGAGACACCCCATAGGAAGAGTAGGAACTAGTGAAGATTTAGCAAATGCAGCACTTTTTTTGCTTTCTGAGCAATCAAGTTGGGTTACTGGGCAAATCATCGGGATAGATGGCGGAATGGGTACATTGAAACCTTAAAAATACTGTTTAATTGGTTAGGTTATAAAAAATTAGGTTATTGGGAAGTTGGATAATTAAGTTATTGGCTTCCTAATTTTTTTACTTGTTAAGTATAAATATTTTTGATTAATTCTCTCGTTACCGACAGCTTAAAGACTAATTGCTAATATCTTCCTTAGATTGATTTGAATAGATGATGTAACTCAAGCACCTGAGGTATTACTAGTTCTGCACCATCATTATAAATGACATAATTAGCTCGCTTTATTTTTTCTTCTTCAGCAAGTTGTTTTTTGATGATTGCCTTGGTCTCTTTCTCACTTCTGTGTTTATCCCTCAGGCTTACTCGCTGTATTCTGATATTTTCAGGAGCAAATACTGTGATTACTTTGTCTAAATCTTGGTGGCGTCCTGACTCAAACATCAGTGCCGCTTCATTGATTAGGTAGGGAGCTTGATGATTTGCCTGTGCCCAATCTCTAAAATCTTCTCCTACTTTGGGATGTACGAGTTGATTGAGAGTAGTAAGTTTATCTCCATCTTTAAATACTTCTGCGGCTATAAATGGGCGGTTAAGTTGTCCTGAAGTGTCATAAGCCTCCTCACCAAATGTTTGCTTGATGGCTTTTATCAAATCTGTATTTTGTGTCATCAGCAATCTAGCCCTCAAATCTGCTTCATAGATTGGGATTCCTAATACCTCAAATACTTTGCAAACAGTACTTTTACCAGAACCTATTCCTCCTGTGATACCTACCAGAAGAATCTTATTTTTTTTCATAATCAAGTTTCACTTTTGATTTAAAACTAATATCATCCTTGGAAATAAAGTCGGGTCTCCTTTTTAAGAATAAGACTACGGTAGAGTCTTGTATATTAAAGGTCTTAAAATCAGCTACTAACAGAAAATCAGAAAGGCGAATCTTACCAATATCTTTACTTCTAAAGGCATAAGTAATATCTACTCGTCTATGATTTCGGTTAAGTGTTAGACCTGATTTTTCTGGAAAATGTAGTAGCCTCACTACAAGGCTAGTCGTTTTGTAGAGATATTCTTCGACTTTAAATTCTATTTTTACATCTTTTACATTTGAAGAAATCAAGTCTGGATTTTGAATTGGAAAATATAATTTAACATCTTTCTCAAAATCATTATTGATATTTCGCTGTGGAATAATCACAGGAAAAGGATTGGGGATTCTCTCTAAGTAACTTTCAGGCCCTTCCAGTAAGACTTGTTTGGGAGTTACTTCTATCTCACTTACTATTCTGTAATTGGTCTTTAGGTTAATATCAAAGGGATTGATATTTAAAAAATAACGCCTTTTAATTTTTTTGTCTAGCCTAATAGGAATTGTATCTGTAATAATATTTTCTACTTCTAAGCCAGAGAGTTGTCTTTTGATATCTACTTCGTATCTATTGGTTAGTAGATATGAGTTGTTAGAAGAAATTACCGAAGGAGTATAGATTTTAATAGGTTCACTCTTGAGAGAGAGTGTTTTCCATAGAATCTGCCATCCAGTACCTTTTACTCTAAGCATAATATAACGCAGATTAGGCTCTAAAGCAATGTACTTTTTTGTATCATACACTACTTCTATGGGATAGTTAATAGTTTCGTGTTGGAGGTGATTGAGTGAGTTAAAAAACCATAGCATGGTGGCACAGAATAAACATATAAAAAACACCCGCACATTGCCATGACGCACGTGCTTGAACAATAAAGTAAATCTTTGTTTACTTTTATGAAAAAAAGGTGTGATTTTTTTGAACACTATTTACTCAGCAACTGCTTCTTTTTTAAGTTTTGTACCTGCTTCCGAAGAGATAGCTTGTTTGTCAAATACAATTTTGACTTTATCAATTATCAATGTTACGGTGTGTTCATCCACTGCATGAATCTTGCCATGGATTCCTCCAATCGTAACTACATCATCTCCCTTAGCAAGAGAGTCTCTGTATTGCTGTTGTTTTTTTTGCTTTCGTTGCTGTGGCATTATCATAAAAAGATAAAAAATTATCATTACACCTGCGAGTGTAATCCAAAGAGAAATACCTCCTCCACTGCCACCAACTTGTAAAAAAAGATTAAGTAAAGACATTGTATTTTTTAATTAAGTATATATAAAATTAATTTGATTTATAAGCTTTTCCGTGGTTCGTGTCTTCACCAACCACCTTTGATTTAGGTTTGTGAAGACACGAACCGAGGGTTTCTTTTTTCATGGCTTATATCTTCACGAACTGAAGGTTTGTACTTATGATATTTTAGTTTTTTGGCAGATATCAAGAATTGAACAAAACATAGTAGCCAAAAAACCAACAGATACATCAAAAGAGTACATTTCAGTAAATATACTCTTTTAATGTATAATTTTTTGGGGTATTATTGATTTTTGAGTGGTCCCATCATATTATTATTAGCTTTTACTGTGCCAGTAATTTTTAGTGTAGTAATGGCAGGGTTAGTGTTAGCAGTGATGGTGATGGTTTTGTTTTGCATACCACTTTTGCCTTTGCTATCAAACTCTACATTGATTTGGCTTTTCTGACCTGGAGCGATGGGTTCTTTAGGCCAATCAGGCACGGTACATCCACAAGAGGCAGTAGCATTCTCTATGATAAGAGGCGATTTGCCTGTATTTGTAAACGAAAAGACGTGCTTTACTGCTTCACCTTCTTTAACTTCTCCGAAAGCATATTCATCTTTTTCAAAAGTAAATACAGGAGCACCCTCAGTACTAACAGTAGTTTCTTTGCCTGCTTCGGCTACATTTTTACTAGTTTCTTCTGCAAGGTTAGCAGAAGTACTTTCATTGCCTGTGCTTACTACATTATTTGCAGCTGGGCTTTCTTTTTCTTCTTCTTTTTGGCTAGACTGATCACAACTTACAAAGCTTACTAAAAATAAAGTAGAACATATTAGACTATATCCCAATGGTTTTAAAAAATGTAATGAATTCATATTTTTATAAAGATTAATTTAAAAATGAGTACGAAATAATAATAACTACTATTTATCTAAATGGTTAATTATGTTTTGAGTAAAAGTTTTGGTGTTGGCTTTTCCTCCCAAATCACCTGTACAGAGTTCTTTTTGTTTTAAGGTCCTGATAAGAGCAGTATCAATTCTTTGTGCCACTTGATTTTCTCCTAAATGAAAAAGCATCATTACTGCCGAACGCAAAAGAGCCGTAGGATTGGCAATACCTTTGCCCGCTATATCAGGAGCTGTGCCATGGACTGCCTCAAAGATAGCTACTTCATCACCAATATTTGCTCCAGAAACTACTCCTAAGCCACCTACTAGACCTGCACAGAGGTCAGATAAAATATCACCGAATAAGTTAGAGGTTACAATTACGTCAAATCGCTCAGGATTTCTGACCAATTGCATAGACATATTATCTATGATTTTGTCTTCAAACTCTATCTCAGGATACCTCGCTGCGGCTTCGTGACCAGCCTCTAATAAGATTCGCCCTGATTGCTTTAAAATATTGGCTTTATGTACAAGTGTTACTTTCTTACGATTGTTTTGGTGAGCATACTCAAAGGCTGCTGCCAAGATACGTCTAGAGCCTGCTACTGTGATTCGGCTGATAGTATCTGCAATCTGCAAACGCTCATCATAATAATCTAGACCTGAGTAAAGTCCTTCGGTATTTTCTCTAAAAATAACTAAGTCGATATCTTCGTACCTAGACTCTACACCTTCTATGGTCTGGCAGGGACGAATGTTGGCATACAAGTCGAAAAGTTGGCGAAGCTGCACATTCACACTCTTGAAGCCTTTGCCTATGGGAGTTTCGGCAGGACCTTTTAATCCTATACCATTTCTTTTGATAGACTCTATGAGGCTATCAGGGATGAGTTGTCCAGTTTGCTCAAAGGCTGTCTTGCCTATGAGTTCTGTTTCCCACTCAATGGGAGCTTCTGCTGCTACAAAGATTTCTTTGACAGATTCTACAATCTCGAGTCCGATGCCATCACCAGGGATAAGGGTTACTTTTTTCATAATTGATTTTAGAATTATGATTCTTCTGATGTGTCAGAGATATTTTTTATCTTCTTTTGAAGGCTATCTATTTCGTTTTTAAGTCTTTGGGCTTCACTTGTGATAAAACTAATATGTTCTTCTCCTTTTTCACGAGCATCATTTTTATAAATTTCTCTATCCTTAAGTAGAGAGAGTAGTTTATCTTTCAAGTTTGTGAAATGATAACTCATAATATCACGGTTGTGCTGCCCGTCAGAAGGTGCGAGAATGAGAGTAGCAACGGCACTTAGACCAGCACCAGTAAGGAGTCCTAAAAAAAATGATGTTCGTTTAGACATAGAATAGGTTTCTAAATAATAATTTTGTGTAAATATACTCTTACTTCTAAAAATAGCAAAAATTTAGCTATTTGTAATAAGACCTCGTCCACTTTTTTTGATGATTTTATTTTCTAGCAGTTCTTTTGAGATAGTCTCTACGATTCCATTGATAAATTGCTTGCTTTTTGGAGTGCTAATTTGCTTTGCCAAATCTACATATTCATTGATAGAAACTTTAACAGGAATGCTATAAAAATAAATCATCTCAGCTACTGCCATTTTTAGGATTATTTTGTCCGTTACAGGAAGACGGCTTACATCCCAGTTTTTTGATTTACTAGCGATTTGCTTTAGTACCATATCTTCATGAATGATGGTCTGCTTAAATAAATCAAGATAAAACTCATAATCACTCTCCCAATTAGAAGATAAGTCCATTAAGACATCTTCTTGTCCTTCATAAGCATTTTTAAAGGTCTTTAGTGTCAAGTTTTGAATAGTTTTTTGATTTTCTTCCCAATTAATGTCTTCTTCATAAAAATACTCACTTAATACTGAACCCGTCTTTTCGGCCAGAATCTGTACCGTGATTTGATTAGAAGAGAAAGAAGCAATGCCAATATTATCCATAAAACTAAATAAGACTTTGTCAAAAGCTTGTAAGATAGTTTTTTGGGTATCATTATGATTAAGTGAATGTTCGCCAAGTACCTGAGATAGCACATTGACAGTGTCTTTAAGCCACTGCTGCGTAACTTGCTCTATCAAAAAATGATTTTCATTGAAAAAAGAGCTAGGATTAGGGGTTTCACTCTCAGGTCGGATATTACGGTATTTTCGAAGAGTTTCGCTTACTGTCTGGTCACGAAGTTCGGCTTTGAGACGATTGGCAAATAACTGCGTTTTTTTCTGAATATCTTGGCGGATTTTTCGTAAATACTCTTCACTGCTTTTAATATCCATATCATCAAAAAAATCTTGAAGTACTGGCAAGGTCTTTTCTAGAATGACTACCCAAAACTCATCAAAAGAATATTTTGAGAAAATCTCTTGCCAAGAAGGAGGATGAATTTTGATTTCACTTACCTCATATTCATTCATCACTGCTTGTCTAAATGCTACTTGACGTATCAGGTAAAGCATCATTTCTTGGTCTTCTTCGGCACTAGTTTCTACTTGAGTATCGTATTTTTGATACTTTTCATCTTGCTCAAAGAAAGTACGATACGCTTTGCGAAGTTGTCCTCTTTGTGCTTCCCAGCTTGGGTTGTAGCGTATAATCTGATCTTCTACACTAGGGTTAGCAATTAGTTTTTCGTAAAGAGGATTTCTTGCAAGTTTAAAATCACCTCTTTCTTCTGAAATCCCTTCTCTTTTTATTTTTTGCTGATAGCGTTCTTGGTCTTCTTTTACGAGTTGAGTGATTTCTTGAGGGAGTAGTAAAGCTTTTAAATACAAAGTCTGGATGGTTTGGATGTCATTTTTAAGGCTTTGTAAAGCCCTAGTTTCATCTTGATGGCAAAGGTTTTTATAATGAAAGATGGCATCTTGGGCTGCTTTTCTGATTTTAGGCTCTAGCATGGCTTTATCCAAAGCTTCCGAGTTGGCTAGACCTATTTTAAAATGCTTGTGAGCTTGCTCTATTTCTTGGGCTACTTGTGCGGGGGTAGTATGGGTTTTTTCAATCCAATCAGGAGTGAATATTTCTTGGATATAATCTTGTGCTAAACCTAAATTAGCTTCTCTGGCAACTTCCAAACTATAGAGAGCTTGTAAAACTTTAGCACGTAAAAGACGACGATTGAGCATATTTGTTATATTTATTGTATTTGCGAATTTAGGTTAGGTTTTTTAAGTATCCTTTGCCTTTCCTTATTGATAATCTCTTCACTTGGCGGCTTGTGTCTGTACAAGTTACACATAGTAAATAGAGTAAGTTACGGATAGATAGATGGCTGAACAAAGTCAGTTAAGTTTATCTATCATTAGCTATTGTTTAATATTTAGTTTTAAAATGATAACACTTTTGCTCCGTGCTAATTTTATTCAAAATTAAATCCAATTTTTCAAAGAACCAATTCAAGAGCCGTTTGAGCGACTCTTGGTGTATGAAATAGTATTGTTTAGAAGCGAGTTTTTAGTTTTCCGATGGCTTCTATGCGACTTTTTGCCATTCTGAGAGCAGCTTCATGGGTATTGATAGACTCTGATTCTGCTTGCTCAAAAAGTTTATAGGTATAATCATATATTTTTTCGGCATGCTTATAGACTCTTTCTTTGTTATAATTTCCTATGATTTCATAATAGACATTCATGATGCCACCTCCGTTGATTAAAAAATCAGGTGCATATAAGATACCTTTTTCACGGCATAGGTCTGCGTGTATGTTTTCGTCTTCTAATTGATTATTGGCAGCACCAGCGATGATGTCGCATTTTAGACGTTTGAGTGTATCGTTGTTAATAGTAGCCCCCAAGGCACAAGGGGCATAGATATCTACATCCAAATCATAGATGGCATCTTTATCTACTCCATTGACTTTGTATTTATTAGAAATTTCTTGCACACGATCTTCATAAAAATCTGATACATAGATGGTCATGTTTTCTTTTATCAGATATTCTAACAAATACTCTCCTACGTGTCCTACGCCTTGCAGTGCTATCTTTTTACCAGAAAGGCTATCAGAGCCATAGGCTTTTTTGGCGGCAGCTTTCATACCCATATATACGCCATACGCTGTTACAGGTGAGGGGTCTCCACTTCCGCCCATATATTCGGGTTTACCTGCTACATATTGAGTATTCATGGAGACATGCTCTATGTCTTGTGTTGTGATTCCTACATCTTCGGCTGTGATGTATTTACCATTTAGATTTTCTATAAACTTACCAAAAGATCTAAACAAAGCTTCGGTTTTGTGCTTACGTGCATCTCCGATAATGACTGCTTTACCTCCACCTAGATTTAATCCTGAGATGGCATTTTTGTAAGTCATTCCTCTCGAAAGACGCAATACATCATGAAGTGCTTGCTGTTCGTTTTGATATGCCCACATTCTAGTACCTCCTGCCGCAGGCCCTAATACTGTATTGTGAATTGCAATAATGGCTTTTAGACCGCTTTCTGGGTCATTGCAAAAGACTACTTGCTCATGCTCTAGCTGACCCAATTGGGCAAATACACCCCCTACATTTTCTGAATCTTGAGTATCCATATTCTTACAAAAATTTTTTAATCGTCTGTGCTGACACAGGCAATGGCGTTGGTATAATTTTGTTAATGCCCATAAGGGAGATGAATCAGTACTCTATATTTCTGCAAAAATAGTTCTTTAGAAGTTAATCGCCAACTATTCTAAATCTAAGCAAATACAAATAAAATATTGTTTTAAAGCTATTCATTTTTATATTGTTTTGGCTAGGTGTGTGTAGAGAATCTATCTGCGATATTATTTTTTTCTTTATTACAAGATAGTTTTGTGTTGTTAAAGATAAGTAAGTGAATAAGAATTGAATTTTAGATTATAAAAAAGAATAGCCCTAGATTTCACCCAATACTATCCTTTTTAATTATTTTTAACGTAAGATATACATTTTCCCGTAGCCATTTTTGAAGGCTTTGTCTCCGAAAGTAGTGCGTTCACTGAAGCTATTTTGTGTGCTACCCATCACTACTCGGTATAGATAAACCCCATTTGCAAGCACATCTCCAAACTCGTCTCTTCCATTCCAAGCATATTCTGAGATATTATTGCCTATTCGGATAGGTCCTATTTCGTCTTGAGTAATCTCTCTGACTACTTTGCCTGAAACTGTCATAATTTGTATTTTTAACTGTGAAGGCACTTCTGCACCCGTGAGCGTAAACACAAAGCGAGTACTTGTAGAAAAAGGATTAGGATATGGATAAAAATGAGTAATACTTGACTCATTAATCACTTCAAACTTAATGGTGTAGGGTTCTATTCCTGCTTGATTACCAGCAGCATCACGTCCCTGTACTCTAAGGGTATGGATTCCATCTTCTAGTCTTTCAGGTTTATAATCTACCTTAAGTGTTCCACTTTCAAATGACCAGCTTATATTATTTTGAGTGAGGTCAATCTCTTCAAAGCCGCAACCATTACAGGGTTTTTTGAGGGCCATCGTAATATTAGATGGGTCACTAGCGGCTAAAAAGCGGTTATCATCTCTTAATACTAGCCCTATGAGAGGCTCAGGGGCTACGATTTCACCATCCATAATCCTTCTCCCGTCAAAGGCTACTTCTAAAAGAGGGTTGGTATTATCGCCATTGACTTGAAAGCGAATCGGTAAGACATTATTTTCATAAAAAGCCTCTGGTACTACTCTTGGATTGACAAATACAATTAGTTCATTGTCTCCAATAAGATTAAGGGTAGATACTTCATAAAAAAACTGGACTGATTCGCTAGGTGCTGGGGCTTTAATTTTGATGATTTCAAGCTCTTCACCATTTAAAGTAAGACGAACATCCAAAGAATCACTTGCAAAAGGCAGATTAGTGATATTTCTAAATACAAAAGGAAGTGTGAAATTTTCACCTTGATTTTTAGGTAAAATCTGATACGCATTAGGAGCTACCGCCTCTACATCTATGATTCCTTCTGGCACACCATCATAGATGACTATCCATTGCTTTAGTTGTGGGGGTGTTCGATTGGTTTCATCTTTCACCTTAAGTTTAAGTCTAAGGCGAGGGTACTCTTCTGCACTGATTCCACTTAGATCTTGAGTAGTAGCTGTGATATTTTCAATTAAAGGGGAGATACTCTCTTGATTTAGATTATTGACCCCATATAAATCGAGTTGATAACTATCTCCTTCTTTTACTTCTACTTTGTGGATGACCTCTAGCCAATCTTGTGCAGGGCCTATGAGTGTAGAAGTAATGATTCCTTCATCATTTAATACAGAAATAGAAGGGTTTATTTGGATTTCGGAGGACAATGGACTTTCAAAAGCAATACCTTCTGTGGCAGTACCAGGGCTAAATATTTTTTTACCCAAAATAGCATAAGGATGTCCCGTAGCAAGGGTAGTATATAGGTTAGGATCCCCTCCTATAGATTTGAAGATTTCTTTTTGGGCAGGAGTCCAAGCACTAAAATTAACTATGCCTACTGTAAAAATCAAAATATAGTCATTCTCATTGGCTTGCTCTATAAAAGTAAATAGGCGGTTGTTCTGTAGTGCTGTATTATCAAAATAAGTAGCTAAGTTATTTCTACCACACCGAGAAGTACCTGCGATGGTGGGTGGTGGAAA
Source organism: Cytophagales bacterium (assembly GCA_038248005.1). GTDB lineage: Bacteria > Bacteroidota > Bacteroidia > Cytophagales > Microscillaceae > JAABSX01. The sequence continues at coordinate 18,395 of JBBRUH010000003.1, forward strand.
GATATCACCACTAGATGTAAGACGATAGGCAATCATACCTTGGTTACAAGCATCAATAGAAGTTATGAAGGCATCTCCTTGATAACGAAAATACACATAAGGATTTTCTGGAGTAAAGCTTGAGCCATAAGTATTGATATTGAGACCACGATCGATAGATTCTGTAAATTTCCAGGTTTCTTTATTTTCATCTCTAGTAAGGTTGCTTAATCTATCTTTTCTAAATTGATAGAATCGCTTTTGTGCCCAGCCATCAGGGCTATTTTTGATATATACAAAAGAGCTTTCTCCCCAAAGAATGGTAGGGTCATTAATAGCACTGGCTACATTGACACGCCAATAATAGACTGTACTGTCTTGTGTATTATCTGTCAAAAGTGTTACGTCCCAAGTAGGGTTAGCCGTAGGAGCTACGATTTGGCTTTGCTTGGCAGGGCTATCAAAAGTAGCTACTGTGTCTATCTCAAAGATAATCTCTCGGTTTTGATTATCTACATTGCCCACTAAGGCAGTAAGTGTAACGGGCTGTGCACTTGCGATTGCAAACTCAGTAGGGATGAGTGGGCGTACACCAATAGTAGGGATAAAATATTCTAGTGTTGCCGTATTATTGTCTTTATCACATTCATCTATCCTATCATCCCAGTCAAGGGTTACCTTAAATTGATTAAGCCCAAAAGCAGATTTATCTTCTTCTCTAAATACAGTCAGTGTGAGTGTATCTTGATAATAAACGGCTCTATAGTTTTCAGGACTGATAAAAGTAGAAATTTCTCCTGTGGTATAAGTTCTTTCTAATCTGACAGAAAAAGTTTCCTTTTGAGTATCAACCATCCCGAAGTTAGAGACAATCATTTTTAAGTTAAAAGATTCGCTTAAATCTGAGATAGTGGCTCCATCTACTGATTCTAAAGATAGTTGGCTATTGGTAATGGCATAGTCTGTTTTGCCAGGTTTTAAGAATTTTACGGCAGGATCTCCTTGAAGTATCATCTGCTCAATAGTCGTTTCATCTTGAAAATTAGGGTTCGAGCCCACAGATGCCATAGAAGATGCCATTACTTCTCCAATGGGTTTGCCAAAAATATTGGGGTTAGTGAATGCCTGTGAATACATTCTCCGTGAGTAATTAAGCAAAGGACCAGAATAGCCTAGATAACTATGTCCCAAAAATCCAATAGCTCCTTTATTAGCCGTAAAAATCCAATCAGTAGAAAGCGTAGGTAGATTATAGAAGATAGCACCTAACTGACATCCATTAGTAATCATAAATGGATATTTCCCTTGATTTTGATAGCCCTGAGTAGGATCAGAGGCTCTCCCTATCTCCACATCTGTAAGCCCTATAGTAGAGTGTCCAAAAAAAGTGATTAACCCCAATCCATCATTTACACTCTGTGAAATATTGATTACCTCAGTAGGGCTAACGGTACTTTTACTTTGTGAAAAAACCTTTCCTGCCAATAAGCCGCCGCTACTAAAGAGCGTAGGAGGTATAGGAGATAGTGTATCCTTAATGATTCCACCCAAGTTTCCGAGAATAGTTTTAAATTGATTTTGCTCTGATTCTGTATTACCTCCACTAAGATGAAGTACGTGTTTTTGCCAAAGTGCATTCGCACAAGGGCCAGCCTCATATTCTATGACTTTGTTGAGATAGCTTAATACTTGCTCTGCATTGTTAGCTGAAATCCGTCCGATAGGGATAGGAAGTGTAAAAGTTCCTTGATTACCTAAGCCCCTGACCATGTGAATATCTGAGGGTGGAACACCTGCTGAGGGAACAAGGTCTTCTTGGGAGTCGGTAAAGTTTTTGCGGATATTAAGAAAAAAACTTGTGCCTGAATTAAAATATTGGTCAGGCAGAGAAATTGATTTTCCTATAATTAATACAAACCTTGGATCACCATTGCTATACATATAATCAGCAAAACGTCTGATAGCTAGAGGTGTTTTTTCTCCAAAAGTAAATTGGTCATAAAGCTGATTAATATTGACTATCAAAGGGCTAAAGCTCCCTCCCGCTACACTAGCTCTATAATCAGCATAGGCTTGCACTATATCACTAGATCCTCCTGCAGCTTGGCGAATACGTGGGTGTGTAATGATGAGATAATCATGTGCATTGGGATTGATATTCTGAAAAGTAACGGGGCGAATAGCTAAGGGAGTAAGCACTGTATTCTGACTAATAAGCAAAGTATTATAAATGGGTTCTTCGGGAAACTCAATAAAATTATGAGGAAAAGCAACTCTTAGATTACCACCTAATGTGTTATAATTGACTCTGCGAATAGACTCTAACTTACTAATATCCAAGATTCGGGTATTAGGTGGAGGATTACTGATATTAAGATAGCTAATATTATTGGTATTGCTAGGAATCCCAACTTTACTACTTACTGCATTATTAAGATTAAGTGTTTGTGGATATGTAACTTTGATGTATGCCATTCTGACTCCACCTCTGGTACAAGTGAGTCTTACGATAAGTTGCCCTGTACCATTTACATCCGTTAGTTCTAGGTTAGGAGTAGCGATAGGACGAGTATTAAAGATTGTTTTCTGAAAATTGGTATGAGTAACAGTACTCAATAATCTGAGATTACTAGTAGAATTACCTACTCTAATTTCTACATTATAATTACTCACATTTTTGGTAGCACCTACCATCACTATTTCTAAAATAGGCTTGACACTTCCAAAGCTAGGGGTATAAAGGCTGCTAATAGGGATGCTAATATTACGAGATTGCCCTGAGCCTATCAAAGTACTTAGCCAGCCTTCTCCATTATCGAATTCTGATTGATAGATATCTTCATTAGAAGGGATAGGATAGTTTTGTCCGAGTGCATATTCATCTGAATAGACAATGAGTTCTTCTTTCCAATGATAGGGAGCAAAGTTCTCAATCACAGGTGCACTCACTTCATCCATGCGTTTACCAAACGTACCATCCAATGTCCAAGTCAAGAAGTAAGCTGTGGTATCTGAGTATAGATTATAATATTTATTGACCTGACGTGTTGCTACTGCGTATAAATTAGAATCTAAGAATCCATCATTTCTTTTACCATAAAACTCAATAAAATCACCTGAATCTAATGAGTTATCAATTTCTCCTTCTACATAGATAGCATGCTGTACTCCTCTATGAAAAAGCTGGATTTGTCTTGGGTTAATGCCTGTGATACCTGCTGCATCTAAATTTGCTTTGGTGATGCGATACACACCATCTTGAATCACAGGAATTTTATAGTAAGCCTGGCTAAAATTAATCCAACCATTACCAAACTGAGCCCAAGCCAAACTAGGCAGAAAGAAGAAAATCCCTATAAATATTAATCTAAAAATAAAAGTGATTTGTTTCATCTGAATAAATTATTTTAATATAACCAATATTTTATAAGTAGATGGTCAAAATTAGTTTGTATTTTGATATTCGTGTAAAAACTGATTATCAGTATTTAATAGAATAACTTATCATTTATAACTCATCACTTATTTTAATTACCAAACCCTACTTTCAGCGAAAACACATTGGAGTACAAAGCCTCCGATTGATCTCCTACATCAGTAAGGGCATAGTCAATTGTAAATCGTTTTAATTGGATTCCTAGTCCAAAATTAGGCTGATAAGATAGGTAAGTAGAACCATCAAAATTTTTGATTTCTTGAAAATTACCTACTGAGAATCTTAAATATACTAGCTTTTTATAATCGAACTCTAAACCTATGCTAGGGTCTATAGAGATAGAAGAAGTTTTGATAAGTACATTGCGTTCTCCATCAAAAGTAGTATTCAAATCGGCAGTCGCCAAGATTCCAAAATCTTCTTTAATTCTAAAAGCTCTCGCTACGCCTAATATAGCCTTAGGCAAAGTAACCTCAGTAGTGTTTTGAGGTACTTCATTGCCTGTCTGTAAAAAAATATCATAAATCGCATTGACATTGTGTGACCAAGTAGTGAATGTAGGACTAATATCACGCAAAGCCAATCCAAAACGCCAGTTACCTCTGTGTAGTTGTACCCCTACATCTATCCCTAAGCCCCAAGCATTGGCAAAATCACCTACATTGCGATAAATCACCTTAAAATTAGCTCCTATACTTAACCCAGGAAGCCACTTGGTACGGCGAGCATACGAAAATATGAAAGCATAATCTGCGGCATTAAAAAACCGAATATTATCATAATTTAACCTACCATCTGCATCATATAAAAACCTAGTATCAGGAATATCATCTACCCCAAATCGAATAATCGAAACTGCTAGATTGCTCATCGTGTCTATAGGTGTAGCAAACGCTGCATAATCATATTGAGCAATCCCTGCAAAATATTCGGAGTGCATCAAAGAAACTTGATATTTATCTTTAATCTGAGTAAGTCCTGCTGGATTCCAGTAGCCTGCCGTTACGTCATCTACTATAGATACTTGACTATTAGATAGACCTAAACCTCTTGCACCCACACCTATATTCAGAAACTCATTGCTATATTTGGGAGTAGTTATTTGAGCTTTTAAGAGTGAGGGAGAGCCCAATAGAAATGCTATGATTATTAAAGCCGTTTTGGAAATCCAATTGTGCATAGGTATATTTTCTTTATGCTTTATGTTATAATTTAGGTGTTTTTTATAGATTTTGGTCATTTTCGATAATACAAACTTTTCTACTGGTGCAATTTTGAAATAAATAAATCTTTGATATAATTCTAAATATTTATCAAGCACATAAATATTTTACTCATTGAACAAATTTTTTATGCTTTTACATACTGCCCTTTTTGCTAACGAAAGAATGGCTTTAATTCACAAAAGAATTGGAATAAAATTAGAGATTATTTCCGAACTTAATACTTATTGACTTAAAATAGTAACTTTTTTTTTGAATAAACTCTTTTTTTGTAATCAAAATCATAGTTTTATTTATGTAAAAGTCTGAACTTTAAGAATTTTGTATATAACTTAAACTCATCTGAATTAAAAATAATCCAAATTGTTGAAAAAAAAATTTCAAGAAATAGTCGTTTCACGTGTTTTCTATTCATTTCCTATACAATTACTGATTTATAATGTTCGTAAAAATCAGGTTTTGATGCTTCTATGGATTGTACTGTATGCCATCATTATAGGAGAGTTTGGCTCATCTATTGGAATTCCTTCTCTTTTTTTAGACCCTGAATATCTCAATAAAGTCAATTTTTGGAGCTGTTTTATCATGGGCTTTACGTGGGGGATATTCACGATGTCTTACCACATCGTTGCTTATATCTTAGATGCACCTCAGTTTAGTTTTACGGGATTACTTCGCCACCCTTTCACTAAATTTTTGCTTAATAATAGTCTATTGCCACTCTTTGTAACAGTAATCTATATCAAAGAAATGATTAGCTACCAAGCCTCCTATGACCAAAATACCCTCGAGGAGATATGCTATAGAGCAGGTGGATTGATGTTTGGAATCTTATTTTCTGCATTATTAGTATTCTTTTATTTTATCAGCACCAATCAAGATGTATTTAAACTCTTAGCCAAAGAAGTAGATAAACGCCTCCGCAAAACCCGCATCATGAGGGTCAATGTCTTAGGAAGAATTAAAGAATCTCGTCAGCGAAACATCCGTGTAGATTATTATCTCTTAAATCCATTTCGTCTTAAAAGACTTGAGGAAGAATCCAGCTATGACCGAAAAGACATTATAAAAGTATTTGACCAAAATCACCTCAATGCAGTCATTATCCAAATGACGGTATTTGCCTTGGTTCTAATCATTGGTACTCTGAGAGATTACCCTGCTTTTCAGATTCCAGCAGGAGCAAGTTTTATGCTCTTGCTTACCATTTTGCTGATGATAGCTGGAGCTCTTTCTTATTGGCTGAGAGGATGGACTATTACGGCAGTGATTTGCTTGGTATTATTACTCAACTTTTTGATGCAAAACCAGTATCTAAATGCCAATTATGAAGCTTATGGCTTAGATTATAATACCGAAAAAGCAGAATACTCACTCCGAAGAGTCAAAGAACTTAGCCAAGACTCTCTTTATGTATTGGATCGCTCTATCACGCTCATGGCTCTCGAGAACTGGAAAGCACGTGCTACACAAGACAAGCCCAACACCAAGCCTAAAATGATTTTTATCTGTGCCAGCGGAGGGGGACAAAGGGCAGCAGTATGGGCAATGCGTACCTTGCAATATGTGGACAGCACCTTGGATGGAAACCTGATGAAACATACTACTCTTATCACAGGTGCTTCGGGAGGGTTAGTGGGTGCTGCTTATTTCCGTGAGTTGTGTCTTCAAAGAGAGCTTTTCCGTCAAAATCTTCGCAAGACAAATCTAAATCCTTATGATCCCGAATATTTAGACAACATCGCTAAGGATAATCTCAATGCAATTATGTTTAGCCTTGTAGTCAATGATTTATTCTTTGGTTTTCAGACCTTTGAGTATAATGGACATAGATATGCCAAAGACAGAGGCTTTGCTTTTGAACAACAGCTTAATCGGAATACGGAAGGCATACTAGACAAGGCACTTTGTGAATACAGAGAGCCAGAACTTTTGGGCTGGATTCCGATGCTTATCCTTGCACCTACTATTGTCAATGATGGGAGAAAACTATTCATTTCCCCTCTCAATGTTTCTTATATGACTGTGCCACGCATAGACCAGACTCGCTTCCTTAATCAAAAAACAAAGGGAATAGAGTTTGGAAGATTCTTTGAAAAACAAAAGTCAAGTGATCTTCGGTTTTTAAGTGCTTTGAGGATGAGTGCTACTTTTCCGTATGTAACTCCTAATATTAAGCTTCCGAGCGAACCAGAAATGGAAATTATGGATGCAGGTCTATCAGATAACTTTGGAGTTTCAGATGCTACTCGTTTTTTGTATGCCTTTAAAGATTGGATAGCTGAAAATACCTCAGGGGTTGTTTTTGTTTCTATTCGTGATACTCAGAAAGATAAACCCATTGAGAAAAGTGTAGGACAATCCTTATTTCAGAGAGTATTTACCCCTGTAACCAGCCTATATAGTAATCTAGAGTATCTTCAAGATATTACCAATGATAACTTTGTGGAGTTTGCTCGCTCTTGGTTTCCTAGAGATTTTAATATCTACAGAGTAGAGTTTCAGTATGTACCCATCTCTCAAAGCTTACAGGAGATTGAAGAAAAAGAAAAAAACTTTGCCCAGAAATCAGAAGAGTCAGATAAAAAACGCTACGAAGTAATTACCATCAAGCGTGCACCCCTTAGCTGGCGACTGACAGAGAAAGAAAAAAGTAGTATCAAGCGTACTATTTATGAACTTCGCAATCAGTTTGCATTGCGTCAGTTAGAAAAAATATTAGCAAAATAGAAGTGAGGAGGCTTGAGGGATTGAAGTGAGATTTATAGAAGGAGGAAGTGAGGAGGATTGAAGAAGGTGAGAAAAATTAAAGTAAATCTTTACCATCACTAAATCAAACCCTCAACCCATCACTAAATCAATCCTTCAACCCATCACTAAATCAACCAAATAACTCACTAAACATCTCATCTAACTTACCTACTGCGATGATTTTAATGCTAAACTGATCTACTACGATGCTTTTGAGTGCAAATTTGGAAACGAATATACGTTTGAAACCTAGTTTTTCGGCTTCTCCGATGCGTTGTTCTATTTTATTGACTGCTCTGACTTCACCCCCTAGACCTACTTCGGCAGCAAAAGCGATATCTGGAGAAATCACCACATCTTCATAAGAAGAAACAATGGAAGCACACACAGCTAAATCTATAGCAGGGTCTTCTATCTTCAAACCTCCTGTGATATTTAAAAACACATCTTGAGCACCAAGTCTAAATCCACCTCTTTTTTCTAAAACAGCCAGAAGCATATTCAGTCTTTTGCTATCATAACCCGTGGAGCTACGCTGTGGAGTACCATAACTAGAAGGACTGACCAATGACTGGATTTCTATCAATAAAGGGCGATTTCCCTCTAGTGTAGCTCCGATTGCAATGCCTGTAATGTCTTCTTCACGTTGTGAGATTAAAATCTCCGAAGGATTACTCACTTCACGCAGTCCATCTCCTAGCATCTCATAGATGCCTAGCTCAGAGGTAGAGCCAAATCTATTTTTGGTAGCACGCAAAATCCTATAAACAAGGTGTCTGTCTCCTTCAAATTGCAAGACAGTATCGACCATGTGTTCGAGTACTTTGGGCCCAGCCAAGCTTCCTTCTTTGGTAATATGCCCTATCAAAAAGACAGGCGTACCACTTTCTTTGGCATATTTCATTAATTCTGCCGTGCACTCACGCACTTGAGATACACTCCCTGCTCCTGACTCTATAAAAGAAGAATGCAAAGTCTGGATAGAATCTATCACCAACATGTGAGGCTGAAAGGTTTCTATTTGCTTAAAAATATTTTGAGTAGAAGTCTCAGTCAAGATGTAACAGCCCGAAGCCTTTTCTGAATCTGATTCTATGAGGGGAATTTTTTGATTGAGACGCTCTGCACGCATCTTGATTTGCTGTTCGCTCTCTTCACCAGAGACATATAGCACTTTATAATTTCCTAGTTGCAGGGCTATCTGCAAAAGCAAAGTAGATTTACCTATGCCTGGCTCACCACCAATCAAGACCAAAGAACCAGGAACAATCCCTCCTCCCAACACACGATTCAGCTCGCCATCAGGTGTAAAGATACGCTCTTGTGAAAGAGGATTTATTTCTTGGATAAGGCGTGGCTTAGCAGCTCGTTTTTGAGAAGAAGAGGTTCTCCACTCTCCTTTTTTAGCAGTATCTTCTTTCTCTAAGATTTCTTCTGCAAAGGTATTCCAGCCCTCACAAGAGGGACATTTACCCATCCATTTGGGAGATTGATAGCCACACTGTTGGCAGAAATATGCCGATTTTACTTTAGCCATTTGATTTAATTTAGAGTTACTCTTTTAGATATAGGCAACTGCTAAAAATTAGGTTTTTTGATGATAAACTATGATTCAGGTTGAGAATGAAAGAGCCATTCCCTCGCTTCTTCTTCTGTATAAAAATAAGCAAGGTGATAAGGTTTATTCACTTTTAATTGATCAGCTTCTTCCACCGTTTGCTCTACTGAGAGGCTAGAAATATATTCTTCTGGGATGATATAAGCAAAACGCATTACTCCAAGATTAGCAATCGCTTCTGCGATATGAGTAGCTGTCCAATCTTGCAAATCAGGGGAAATAACGTATTTAAACCAAGTGGTATCAGCCAAAAAATATTTACAAGGATACTTTTTAACCAACTCTACAGCTGAAAGCATTTCTTGTCTATAACGTACATCTGTCATAAACTCAGTACTCAAAAGCCAAATAGACTTTATCAAGGCTTGATTCTCATCATAAAACCGACGTGTAAATTTGCTTTTTCTTATTAATTTCATCCTAGAAAAGGTTTTATATTTTACAATATATCTCAGAGATTATCATGCTATTTTTATATTGAGTCATATCTTTCAAACAAAGACGCTCGAATAAGGTAGATAATGATACAAGTTTCTTCGCTTAAACCTTTGTAAATAAAGCCATAATAATATCTATTATAGCTGTTAAGATAATAAAAAAAAGCGAAAAAATCATTTCTTTTGTTGTTCAAATTAAAATTAAAGAAAATCATGGCAAGAACTGAATTAAAGGACGTAGGAGAATTTGGGCTAATTAACCGCCTCAATACTGCTACCAAAATACTACAACCAAGCACGCATAAAGGAATAGGTGATGATGCAGCTGTGCTAGATTATGGTGGAGAACTTTTCACTTTGGTTTCTACTGATTTATTGATAGAGGGTGTGCATTTTGATCTTTCTTATTTTCCTTTGAAGCACCTAGGTTACAAAGCTGTCTCAGTCAATGTATCAGATATAGCCGCCATGAATGGCACACCTACACAGATTACAGTGTCGCTTGCTATCAGCAATAGGTTCTCAGTAGAAGCACTTGAAGAGCTATATGCAGGGATTTATCTGGCTTGTGAAGACTATGGCATAGACCTCATAGGAGGAGATACTACATCTTCTTTATCGGGTTTGATGATTTCTATTACTGCCTTAGGGCAAGTCGCCAAAGACAAAGTAGTTTATCGCAATGGTGCTCAAAAAGGAGATATTCTCTGTGTAACGGGTGATTTGGGAGGAGCTTATCTAGGCTTACAAATACTTTCTCGTGAAAAAGAGGTCTTTTTGGCTAACCCTGAGATGCAGCCCCAATTGACAGGTTTAGACTATCTCGTTGGGAGACAACTTCGCCCAGAAGCACGCACCAACATTATCCATGAGCTACAAGATTTAGAGCTAGTGCCTACCAGTATGATTGATATTTCGGATGGATTGGCCTCAGAGATTTTGCATATCTGCCAACAATCTGGAGTAGGTGCTTTTGTGTTTGAAGACAAAATACCCATAGATAAAATGAGCTACGAAACAGCCATTGAGTTTAATATTGCTCCTACTACTTGTGCCTTAAATGGTGGGGAAGATTATGAGTTGCTTTTTACTATCAAACAATCTGAGTTTGAAAAAATAAAAACACACCCCAATATTAGCACTATTGGCTATATCGTTGATAAATCAGAGGGAACTTGGCTTAAGACCAGAGGCGACAATGAAGTCAAAATTACTGCCCAAGGTTGGACACATTTTTGACGTATTAATTGAATGAAGTATTGGGTAAATCTATCATTTTTATCCAATTACTTTATAACTTATTAACTAATAACCATGTATTTCTATACGATATGAAAAACGCTATATTTATAATTACTTTGATTATATTGCTTATCTTAGTGCAGGTGATGCCCGCCTTTTCTCAAACAAAAAAAATCAAGGAGCAATCCATGATAACTGGCAAGGACATCACGATTACGGTGCAAGGCGAACAAAAAAATTCACTTAAAACTCCCGAACGTTATAACCCTACACTACTCTTTACTCGCAATGGAGATGGCTTACTCTTGGGCAACCCATGTGCAGAAGAGGTCATGAGATACTACCTATTTCATTATGAAATAGTACCTCAGCAACAAGGAATCAGTGGTTCACGCTACTTTTTTCATAATACTTGGGCTAATATTAAATTATTTTTTAAAAATAGTCCAGGCTGGAAAAAACGAATGCGTAAGAAAATAGCTACCTGCCGAATTAAAACAGGTGATTTTGTCGGATTTGAACTAGATTTTAATACATTCGAGAAAGAAAATAAAGAGATGAATTAAAATTATAATCTTTTGGTTTACTTCTGTCTGTTTTTTGTCATTAAACATTATTATGATTTTATTTGTAGAAGTGTAAGCAAAGATGCTTGCACCAGTGCCTAATCGTCCAATCGTTTCCGCTTGAACGGTATTATGAAATATAAAAACATCGTAATAATCTCTATTTATTATATCTGAGATAATTTTCTCACTAAATTTTATACCGACATCTATGTCTTTTAGTATTACTCTTTTTCTGGCTGCTGTTTTAGCAGGTTTTGTGGCTTCTGTACCTATTGGACCTATTAATCTGTGGATTGCACATAGACTTCTCCAAAACAGAAAAGCACCTGTGTCTTATTTTGTTTTGGGTGTAATCCTTATAGATTTGATATATGTAGGTCTTGGCTTTATCACCTACTTTTTTGTCTCTTCTCAGATGAGTATTGATAAATTTTGGCACATCTTAGGAGGCTTATTGATGACAGGAATAGGCATTATGAGCTTACTCAAAAACAGCAAAAAAATTCGCCAGCAAAGCTCAGAAGAGAAAATTTCTTCCCAAAAAATCCCCTTTTTATTAACAGGCATTTTTCTATGTGCTTCTAATGTAGCTTTAAGCGTGCTTTGGTTTTTTATAGCCAGTATTTTTGATTATTATCAGCTTGCTTTGCAAAGCCCTTATCAGTTATTACTTATTCTTTTAGGAGTAGGTCTTGGTGATATTGCTTGGTTTTATGTGTATATGTTGGCTATCAGACATGGAAGTCATTTTCTCCCTTCTATCTCTACACATCGTCTTCAGACCTTGATTGCCCTTGCTTTGATTGTCTTTGGTCTTTTTACGGCTTGTAGTCAGTTGTGAAATAGATAACTCTAACCAATTGAAAATCAAATAGTTACCACTAACTTTTAAATTGATTGAAGAATTAAGCCTTATGGAAAAATTCTGTTTTTTTTACCCACTCAGAGTTCGCTGGTCTGAGGTAGATTTACAAGCCATTGTATTTAATGGACATTATTTGACTTATTTTGATGTAGCAATTACGGAATATTACCGCAATATAGGAATTGTTTTTCCAGAAGGAATCACAGAGCTCGGTTGTGATATTTTTGTCAAAAAAGCAACTTTAGAATATCACAGCCCTGCTCGCTATGATGATGAACTCCAAATCTATGTACGTTGTGCTCGTATGGGCAATAGTAGTTTTCAATTTTTATGGGAAATTAGACGCAAAGAAGAGCTTTTGGTAAGTGGTGAGACTATCTCTGTCAATACTGATTTAGAAACACGCAGACCTCAAGGTATCCCAAAGAAATTTAGAGCTTTGATTGAGGATTTTGAAATTCATTTGGGGAAATGAGATTTTTAGAAATGAGAGTTTTAGAAGCGAGAATTTTAGAAGTATCTGTCGTTGCTTGTGTCTAGTCAACTAAAGAATCATAATTGAAGTGTTTTTGAAACCCGTTACAAATAGCCTTAAAGGCTTCGCCGTTGCCTGTGTTTTCACAGGCTACTAATTTAGTGTATTTCATTTCCACAACTAACGCTGTTTTTATAGACTAATAACTAAAAAACTCGAATGGTTTTGAGATAGCGGTTTTCATTGAGTTTGATTCGGCGTTTTTTGATTAAAAACATAAGCAAAGCCCCTGGCACAACAAAAGAAGTGCTTACTATAATTGTCTCACGATTGGGTGAAAATGAGTTATTGACAGCATCTAGGGCTAAATATCCTATTCCTGCCCCTATCAAAAAACCACTTAAAATTCTGATAAAAGGTCGCTCAGGTTGGATATATACTGACTCAAAACGAGATAAAGGAATGGGTGTGTCATAAATCATCACAGAACTATCTCCTATTCCTCCTATCCTAGGATGATATCTATTTACATCATCTTTGAGCGTAAATTCAATTTTATTGCCTACATAAAAACGGATGCGTTTTACAGCTCCATTTTTTTCTAAGGTTAAATAATGAGGGGGTGATTTCTTCATCAAATCTAAAATGGTAGGCAATTCGCTGCTAAGTGAGTCTTTTTTGCCTGTGTCTGCCCCTTGTTGATTAACTTGTGCAAAACAATGATTTAGGGAAAACAATATACAGCAAACAAGTGAAAGATAAGCCCTGATAGATTTATTTTTAATTTTTGATGTAATTTCCATTGTGTTCATTTTTATACATCTAAGGTAATGAAGAATGAATTATTATTTGCCATTGGGCTTATATTTATTCTCACTTTTTACTCATCTTCTTCAACATCTTCGGTTCGTGTGGCTTTTAAGGTGTCTTCTGGGGGAGCTTCGGCAGACTTTTCCGTGGGTATTTTATGAATAATGGAACGTAAGAAACGCTCAAGGGGTGATAAAGAAAGTGCTAACATAATATTCATTCCCAGTTTTAGGACAGGGATTCCGTTGGCTACATCATCTACGTAAGGCTCAAAGAGCAAAAACAAAAATTCAAATATAGTGATGATGGAGATTAAACTCAGTACAAATGAGAGTCTCGAGCGTTTTCCTGAGCGATTAAACAGAAAGGATAAAATCAATAAAGTCAACAAAATGATAAGTTGTAATCCATAAAACCAGTAGGTCTCCCAAAACGGAGGTTCTACTTTAAAAGCAAACACCTTTTCTTGGCTTTGCTGCTCAAAAATATTTCTTGCCCTGACGTGAAGCTTATACTCTCCACTTGGTAAAAATGGAAAGGCAATCACTGCTTGTGTATTCCATTCAGACCAGCCTTCGCTTAGCCCTTCGAGCCAATATTGATATTCTATCTCACCTTCTCCTTGATAAAAAGGGGTTGCTAATTTGAAAGTAAGAGAAAGTGCTTGTCGGTTATAATCAAATACAGCCCTATCAAGTGGCAAAAATTCACCAGATTTACTATAAATATTACGGATATAGGTATTAAACTGAGCATCTTTTTTAATATCAGCATTGGCAGAAATTCTGTATAGATTATTATTATCTACAAGCCAAATATTTCTTGATTTATCTACATAGACCTCTTCTAGGTTATTAAAAAAGTCTAAGAAAATAGTTTTTAAAGTATCGCTTTGTGAAGGTTGACTGATATTTTGCCAAGCGGTATTTTTAATCCAAGTATAGCCTTTTTGCTGATAAAATACCCTAGAACGGGCATTAAAATACCTATCTAAGCGAGGGTTTTTAAACATCTTGTCAGTCTTTGCACTATAGCTATAGATACCCGAAGAAAGAATAAATGCAGGCTGTCCTTTGAGTGTTCTCACGATGACATCTTCCGAAAAACTTTCAGGAAACTCGTATTTTTGAGGGAGCTTTTGAGGGAGATAGTTTTCATCCAAAGTAGCTTTAAAAACCCTGCTCTCAGCACCCAACCAAACCAACTGACCTTGCTCCATGATAGAATAAATAGCAGTTTTAAAAGCTTCTTTAATCTGAGTATGCACTTTCCAGTTGCCTGCCTCATAGTGCATAATCACCAAGCCTTCATTGCTGGCTACATAGAGATAATCAGGGTTTCGCTCAGAAAACAGCATAAAATTAACATAGGTATTGGGCAAAATAGCCTGTGAAGTTACGCCCGATTGCTGGTTGTTCACCTTATACAAACCTAGATTACTTGCTACCAAAATACTTCCTTTATGATAAATCATCTGTCGGCATTTGGCATCTAAACCCTCCACTTTTTTGAAGATATAAGGAATAGATTGCAAAGCATAGGCTTCACGAGCTTCTTTGGTACTAAATAAAGAGGTAATCGTTTCCGTACTATAGGCTTTGACAGGGACTCTTTTGGTTTCTAACTCTTCTCCTATTTCTATCTTACGTTCTTCTGGTTTAAACCCATCTTTGGGCATTTGATACCTTCTCAGTCTGCCTGAGGCTTGTGGTTCAGAGATTTTGACGGTACGAGTTACAGTTTCTACTGTTTGCACATATTTTTGCTCTTTTCTGATAAATCCTTCTACCTCTTCATATCTATTGACTTTAAAAAGATAAAATAAACCATCACTAGTAGCCACGAAAAGAGAGTCATTGACGGTGATAAGACTCTCCACATTACCGACTAAACCTGCATAGCCTGAAAAAGCACGAACAGGCAGACGCATATCTGCACGGCTAATGCCTTGAGCATGGCATATCCAGATACCTCCTTGCTTATCCGTACAGAGTGCAAATACCTCATCATCTGGTAGCCCTGTCTGATAATTGAGCATATACTCCGTTTCATTGCTATTTTTATTGACGATAATCACACCTCCTGAGAGCGTACCAAGGGCTATTTTGTCATTGCCAAGTGTAAGTCCAGTTTGAATTACGTTTCCTTTGATATAGTCTTTGGCAGCAGGCACATAGCTTTCTATAGTTCGTCCATCAAAGAGATAAGTAGAATGATCACTTAAACCCAAAAGCACCCTGCGAGAATCAAAAGGAATAGAGGCTTTAATATATAAATCTGCATATTTATCAGTATTGCTCACAGGAGTCATGCTTTTATCTTGAAGAAGATAAAGCCCTTTTCCTCTGATATTGATATAGATTTTCTCTCCAATCTGGGTCATCCCCATAAACACTCTATCAGGCTGTACCTGCCAAGTATGGATGATTTTATTGCTTTTCAGAGATACTTGAAATACTGCTTTTTCACTATAAAAATACGCAAACTCTTTGGTGAGAATAATGCGGTTAATTTCCCCACAATCTACTTTTTTATCTAATAAACTCACATATTGGTCTTTGCCTGTTTTGAGGGTTTGTAGATAGCCAAAGTCATTGCGACAACCTACATACACACGCCCTGAAACCTTGCTATCTGCCGTCAGTGAATAGGGGGTGGTATTGGTTCGGATGATTTCCCAAGCCACTCCATCATAAGAGATGATTCCCTTTTTATTGGCAAAATACATTGATCCGTTTCCTCCCTGTGCGGCAGCAAAGTTTTCGGCTTCAATATTTTTTAAAGGAATGTCATAATTTCTCAGGAATAAATCGCCACTTTGGGCATTGGCTTGTAGGAAACAAGTGCATAAAAGCAATAAAGAAAAGATACTCGATAGTTTTGCCATTTTTTGAAGATAGTTTATCAAAAATAAACAAAATCAATGCCTAAGCCAATTAAATAAAGAGAATTAATTGAAGATTTGAGGGATTGACGTAGGGAAAGTTTAAGAAATATTTTGATAT
>JBBRUH010000004.1:0-31598 GCA_038248005.1 Cytophagales bacterium
CTCTTTCCCTGATTCGTGTCTTTTTTAACCATTAAGGAATTAAGAGGATTAAGATTTTTTGCTCGCTCTTTCCCTGATTCGTGTCTTTTTTAACTATTAAGGAATTAAGAGAATTGAGATTTTTTGCTCACTCTTTCCCTAATTCGTGTCTTTTTTAACCATTAAGGAATTAAGAGAATTAACATTTTTTGCTCTTTCTATCTACATCATTCACTCACTTTTCTCAAATCCTCCACAGAAAAACGCTTAAGGTCGGTTGTATTGAGATGATAAAATACCCACTCTTTTGCTGAGTTTTGAATGCGTTGTCGAAGAAGCTTAGCAAGTTGCTGGAGTTTCTCAGGAGAGATAAATTCATAACGAATGATATCCTCTTTATAAAGATAAATCCCTTTAAAATAATGGCTTTTTAAGACTTGGAAATGATTTTCGGGTTCTGTCTTTTGAAAATCATTCCCAGTAAAATCAGTACGGCTTACATTTGAGATAAGATTAACCACTCGCCCAGAACGAATCAGCACTGCCCACGAAAATATAGGTACTGCATAGTTCAATTGAATAGGATATTTTTGATCTCTTGGAAGGTAACTTTCTACTGTTGCTAAATCTAAAATAGAATTTTGAGTTTCTAAATCTTGAAGATTTCCTGTATTATAACACATCAAGTTAGCCTTCAAAACGGGTGGAATACCCGTTTTTTGAGGATAGCGATATTGGTGAAGACGCAAAGTAACACTGATTGACTGTTGAGCTTTTACTTTGTTTTTTACTATCTCTATTAAATCAAAGTAAGCTGCTCTGCTTTGTGGAGTCCAATCACAGTCTAGCTGAATCTCAGTAATTTTTGCCTTTGGAAATAACTTTTTAAAACGAGTGTTTTCTTGGATTTGCTTGATTTGAATGACTATTTTCTCAGCCAAAGTCGTGCGAAGAGAGTCAGATAAATTAAGTAAGGTCTGGTGAGTGATAAAGATCGTAGGGACTATCTGTTTGAGTTGGGCAAGCGGAAGTCCACCCTCCTTGATTTGTAAAATGCCCAAAGGTTGTGCTTGATTTTGATTGGGATTCCAAGACACATCAAAAAAACGAAGGTATAATTTCTCTACTTTTAAGGCTTCTAAATAGCTTCTCTCCAA
The DNA here is from genome assembly GCA_038248005.1 of Cytophagales bacterium. Lineage (GTDB taxonomy): Bacteria > Bacteroidota > Bacteroidia > Cytophagales > Microscillaceae > JAABSX01. The sequence continues at coordinate 1,137 of JBBRUH010000004.1, forward strand.
GCTATCTAACTCTAGCTGTGTTCGCCAATAATAAAAGCTGATGCTCGCTTTTTCTTGCTTTTTATCTTGACAAGTAAGCATAAAAGCCAGCAACAGAACAGAGAGAATACTAAGCTTCAAATTCATTTTTATAGTGGCTTGGTGTGATTGTGCAAACACTTAAAGTTTAATGATAATGTAATTAGGGCTTAAAAAAACTAAGCCTCCGAATTTATTCGCAGGGACTATTGCAATGAATTTTTCCAATTAAAATTTAGAAAATCTTATATCAATCTCATATTTCGGTAAAAAAATATTGATAATCAAAATTAAAAGTGTATTTTTAAGATATAAATAAAATTTTACCTTGTTTTTATTTAATTACTTTTTTTTAGAATGCTACATTAAGTATTATTACGATTTTATGGGTAAAGAGAGGTGCAAGCCAAGAGGCTTGCACCAGCTATTCACCTCGTTCAAGCGTCTTCGCTTGAACGGTATTTATTAGTTTAAATTATTGAATATCAGATACTTAAATTCTTTTTATCAATAGAAATTATTACCGAAATATAAGATCAATACATATCCTTATTTCTTTTCTAATTCGGCAAAAATATCTTCTCTACCTGTGAGTTCTGTGAGGGTTTTGGCAGCTTTCATATCTGTGAGTGTCAAGTCTTTGAGCTTGCTATGATGATATGCCGAAGCCTTAAAACCCGTTTCTAGAGTTTGCCATTTTTCCCAAGAAAACTCCAAACCTCCCACAGGTACTATCTTTACCCAAAGTTTCCAAGCATAAGGCAGTCCATTTTTATCTACTAACCAAAGATAAGAATCCCCTGGGGTAACTCCTCCACTTTCATAACTGATTAGAAGTGCATCTTCTCCATTAGAACGCTTTACCAACTTACGGTGTGTGCCTGGGTCAAAAAGCTTGGCTACGGGATTGAGCCAAAAAGAATCATTTGCCCAAGTTTCCCAAGCCTTTTTCACCAATTCTTCATCACTTAATTTATTGTCTTTGCCTTTTTGTTTGACGATGCCAGTCTGAGGATTAATATCTACCAATACTACATTACCCTCCCAAGTTACCTGTGCATAATGCCTTGTTTTGTCCCAGATATGCTGTCTTGCACCAGCAAAATTCCAACTGACTGCTCCTGTTTCTTTCCAAGCTTCCACATTGGTAGCTGCCATCATTTTATTGGCTAAAGCGTCTGCTTCTGCTCCTTCTTTGCCTGTAGGTAGAGATTCATTGCTCCACCAAAAGAATCCTACACCTACTAATAAAAGCACTCCTATCAAGATAAGAATTCCTTTTACCCATTTATTTTTAAAGAACTTTTTCATGATAATTCCTTTATTGAATGCTATAATTTATTCAAAAGTACAATTTTAATGGGAATGTATCTCAACGAAGTAAAAAATAGAAATGTACCTTTATATCTCACTGACACGTTAAAACTATCAAACTAAAATATTTATAAAATGAAAAAAATAATTTACCTACTCTTATTACTTTACTGGCTTCCTACCCAAGCCATATTGGCACAGGACACAGATTTAGAAAAAATAAAAGAATTACTGATAGGCTACTGGAATGTAGAAGACAAAGGAACGCTGATTATAGAATCTACTGGGGAGATTTTTATGCATGTCAATGGAGAAATCGTGCAATCTGCAACTTGGAAACTAAGTGAGGATGGAGTTAATTTTTATATCATGGAAAATGGAGAGATAGAAGAAACCATGGAAATCTTAGAAATCACAGAAACTGTATTTGCATTTAAGAGCAACAGTACGACTATGTCACTCAACCGCACAGACCCTAGCTCTATCTTAATGCCTGATGATTTGACTGTAGAGCCTGTTAGACCTCAAGTTTCTCTTAGTTCGGAAGAGCTGAAAGAACGAAAAAGACTACTCGTAGGTAACTGGGCTATAGAAGGTGAAGGCACATTAGTCATCCAAGAAAACGGAGTAATTCAAGAAAAAAAAGACGGAGAAATACAACACGAAGGCACTTGGAAATTGAGTGAAGAGGGTACTACCTTTTATATCTTAGAAAATGGAGAGGTAGAAGAAGAACTTATTATCTTAGATATAACCGAAGAAAAGCTTATAGGAGAATCTAAAAATGGAAAAGATGTTACTCTTTTTAGAGAAAAACCTGTGGTCAAAGTTGATGTAAAAGCACGTAAAAAATTTTTAATAGGTACTTGGGAAACCAATGTACTAGATGCAGAAGCAGGGGAAGGTTCTGAGCCGAGCCTTCAACTTATCATCAAAAAAGATGGAACTGTAACTTCTGTCAGAGGAGAAGAATTTAAGAAAGAAGGCAGATGGACACTCAGTGAAGATGGAGTTTACCTTGTTATATCCTCAGAAGAAGGCTCAGATACAAGAATGCGAATTGTATCTGTGGATAAAGAAAACATGCAATTATTTAATCGCAGTCAAAAATTTGATTTTATTAGGATTAAATAACTCATCAAGGATTTATCACAAAGTAACCTTTGGAACTTTGTGATAAATTGCTCTACTGACGCAATTATTGAGCGATGACGAACACCTATCTCTTTGCCTATTCTACCCCTAGTCTAAAGATTGACTGTAAAGATTGCTCCAAGTCAAGCCAAAATCTGTGATACATATAAACTTCAACTATGATAGTGTAAGATTTTCCCTCATTAATGTAATCATCTTTGTAAAAAAGAATCATAAAAATAACATGGTTGCTATTTTTAGGGTAAATACTGATTACCAATTGTTTGGCAAATTCCTATGAGACTTTGATGATTGATGAAAAATATATTCTCATTTTTATTCTAGCAGAAATAGCTATTCTACACAAGCATCCTATTTGCCCTGTTTGGAGTGATTATAGCCTTATATAGAAATAGTTTTTTTTCATCCTTATAATCAGCTACTTGCCGAAATATTTTGGCATAAATCGGAGATTCCCGATGAAGTAAAATCTTTTCAAGCTTTTGTTTTATGACCATTGGGGGCAACAATCGCCTGTTGCTACATACTAACTGCTTTTATTGCTTATTATCCCTTCAAAAGGAAAGAAATCTGGGCTCGTAATGCCATTCTTGTAGCTTTTGGTGTGTGGGCTATGTTAGATTCGCTTGTCTGTATTCGTTATGGTGTTTATTTTCAAGTTTATTTTATAAATATGTTTTCAATTATCATCAAAGCTTTGCCTATTATTTTTACTTGGAAGGATTTTAAAATTTCGTAAATCAAATAGTCCTAAGTGAGAGATGAGTTATAAATTATGAGTGATGAGTTTGCAATAATCTGATAGTGAGTGTTTTACTTAAACTAACTTTTCGCTTTATTTAATTGTTGTTCCTAAAATATATGATATTATTACTCTTACAAAACCAAATTCTTTTTAGTAAAATAATAAAAATAAAGTATTCCATTAACTTAGATAAATCTCTTATTATGAGATACTTACAAAGATAACAACTCACTTAATTAGACTTCTCTTAAATTTCTAATAATGAAAGAAAAACAGTTTAAAAAAATTAATTATGACAAAGCAAACGAAAAAAGAAAAAGCGAAAGTAGAAGAAGTAATGCACGAGTTTAAAAATGGAACTTTGATGTCTGGAAAAGATGGAAAAGGTGGAAAAGTAAAAAAACGTAAACAAGCCATTGCCATTGCATTAAGCGAAGCAAGTCATTTGGAGGATAAAGCTGAGCCTGAAAAAGCCAATGAATGATTTGTGTAAATTATAGAATACACTCATTTGGCTACACATTTAAGTCCTTGAAAATATCAAATCTCATAAATAAAACAATGAAACATCCACTAAACGAGATTACATTATATTACAATCCTGATTCTTTGGTGAGTCAAAAAACTTTGGCGTATGCCCATTCTATTTGTCCTAATGTACGGGAGATTAATCATTTGGAACAATTGTTTACAGAAAGGCAATTAGGTGAATTAGTCAATGACTTAAAGCTAAAACCTGCGGATTTAGTAGATAGAAACCACGAGTTATTTGCGGATAAATATGCCAACCAAGATTTTTCAGATGCTGATTGGCTAACTGTTTTGGTGAAAACACCTCAATTGATGATTTCACCTATTGCCATAATGGGTGAAAAGATTATGATTATTCATAACCCCGTTGATATTTTACAATTAACAGATACTCCGCACTAAGTAAGAGATTGGTTATAAGTTATTACTTTCTTTATGCCAAAATTGTTCAACGATTCGTCTGACGAGCATAGGCACTTGAGCGTTTGGCTTCTAGGCTATTTTCGTTTATAAAGTAATCTACTGCTGCTTGAATATCCAAGAAAAAATGTTGCTCACCTATTTGTTGTGTCAGTCCTACTTTGTATGTCAAATCTCGCAAAGGACCTATCATCCCAGCAATATATAATTGAATATCTTGTGAAATGAGTTTTTTATGAAAATCTGAGAGCATCTCTAAAGCACTTGAATCAAGTCTATTCATACTATCACAGCTCAAAATGAGTAGTTTCATAGATTCGCCCTTCAGCCCTATCAGTCTATCAAGTGTCTCTGTAAAATGGCTAAGATTTGCAAAATAAAGAGAGGCATCATAGCGAACAATTAATATTTCTTCTTGGCGAATTACTTCTGGGAATCTATCCAAATTACGGTATTCTTGCGTTTCTGGAAGTCTTCCTAGCACTGCATAATGAGGGCGAGTCGTCTGATAGATGACTAAAGCAATAGAAAGCAGAACCCCAATTAAAATCCCCTCAAGAATCCCTAAGGTCAAGGTAAGTAAAAAAGTAATCAAGAACATAAAGAACTCTTCTCGCTGATTTTGAAATAGGCGTTGAGCATATTTCAAATCCATCAAACCCAAGACAGCTATCATAATAATAGAGGCAAGAACTGCCTGTGGCAAATAATAAAACCAAGAAGTGAAAAATAAAAGTGTAAATATCATCAGAGTAGCACTTACAAGGGCTGCTACACCTGTTTTTGCCCCTGCTTGGTCATTGACTGCCGACCTAGAAAGCCCCGCAGTTGTAGAATAAGATTTAAAAAATGCTCCCACTATATTGGCAAGTCCTAAGGCAACTAGTTCTTGATTAGGATCTATTTGGTGGTCTTTATGCTTGGCTTCCATCACTTTGCCCACAGAAATAGCTTCCATAAAAGCAATCAAAGAAATAGTAAGAGCAATAGGAAATAGCTCCACCCATTTTTCAAAATGAAAATTTTCTATCCCAACGCTTGGCAAGCCAGAAGGAATTTCTTTGATAATTTTTACTCCTTGGCTATCTAGCTGAAAAAGTAACACTGCCAAAATCCCAAAAATCACAATAATCAATGAGCTAGGTAATGCGATTTTATATTTTTCACTGATGTTTTTGATTAGAAATACTATCAAGATTCCTACTGAGCCTAAAATAAAAGTAAGTAAGTGTGTATCAGCTATTTTATGAAAAACATCTATTAGAATGAGCTGTATCTGATTGCTATTTATAAGTGAAATTCCCAATAAATGCTTTAATTGACTAAAAGCAATCATCAAAGAAGCCGCAAAGGTAAAGCCACTAATCACTGGACGGGAAAGAAAATTCACCAAGAAGCCTAACCTCAATACACCAAATACCAATTGTATTATTCCTACCATTAATGCCAATATAATCGCCAAAGAAATATACTCTTCTGAGCCTGCTTCTGCAAAGGCAATGATTCCTGAGGCAACTATCAAAGAGTCCAAAGCTACTGGGCCAATGGCTAATTGCCTTGATGTACCTAAAAAAGCATAGATTATCTGTGGTACAATGCTAGCATATAAACCATAAACGGGAGGTAGTCCTGCAATATAAGCATACGCCATGCCTTGTGGAATGAGCATCACTCCAACTGTGAGACCAGCAAAAATATCTCCTTGTAAGTTACTTTTTTTGTATTGGGGAAGCCAGCTTAGTATGGGTAGCCATTTAGAAAAATGCATGGATGATTTTAAATTCTGATGTATTAAAGAAGGTTTCACCTTAGGTGAAACCTTCATTTTAATTTTAAAAACCTTATTATTTCTTCTCTAAAGTAGTAGGACATACAAAAGCAGTTTTTGGAATGTCTGTTTCTGTAATGGCTTTGTAGCCTCCTATTATCTCAGTAATATGCTCAAAACCACGACTTTTAAGGATGGAAGCCGTTATCATAGAGCGATACCCTCCTGCACAATGAATGTGATAAGATTTATCAGCATCTAACTCTGCCATATTCTGATTAATATAATCTAATGGAAAGTTCACAGCTGCTTCTGCATGCTCGGCTTCATACTCACTAGGTCTGCGAGCATCAAGCAGATTCTCTACTTGATTATTTTTAAGAGATTCAGCCAAATCATCTGCTGAGATAGAAGTAATGGCATCGACTTCTTTACCTGCTTTCTTCCAAGCTTCAAAACCTCCTTTGAGATACCCTAAGGCATTGTCATAGCCTACTCTTGCTAATCGTGTTACTACTTCTTCTTCACGTCCTTCTTCGGCGACTATTAAAATAGCTTGCTTCAAATCTGGCACTAAAGCCCCTACCCAAGGAGCAAAATCTCCATCAATCCCAATAAAAATAGAGTTAGGGATAAAGCCTTGGTTAAATACTTGTGGCTTACGTGTATCTAAAATCAAGGCACGCTCTAAGTTAGCAACATCTTCAAAATCAGCTACTTCTAGTGGAACTACCCCACGTTTCATGACATCATCTATGCTGTCATAGCCGTTTTTATTAAGAGCTACATTTTGAGCAAAATACTGTGGAGGAGGTAAAATCCCATCTGTTACTTTTTGAATAAATTCTTCTTTGGTTTTAGCACGAAGGGCATAATTGGTTTGTTTTTGATTGCCTAAGGTATCAAAGGTTTCTTTGCTCATGTTTTTGCCACAAGCCGAACCTGCTCCGTGTGCAGGATATACGATTACATCATCTGCCAAAGGCATAATTTTATTGTGTAAAGAATCATAAAGCATTCCTGCCAAGTCTTCTTTAGTAAGGTCTGACTTCTGTGCTAAATCTGGGCGACCTACATCTCCTATAAATAAAGTATCTCCAGAGAAGATAGCTGTATCTTTGCCATCTTTATCTGCTAATAAATAAGTAGTACTCTCTAATGTGTGCCCTGGAGTGTGTAGAACTTTAATACTTACTTCTCCTAATGTAAATATTTCTTCGTCTTTGGCTTCATAGCTATCAAACTGAGTCTTGGCACTTGGGCCATAGACTATTTTTGCACCTGTTTTTTTGGCTAAATCCACATGACCTGATACAAAATCTGCGTGAAAATGAGTCTCAAAAATATATTTGATAGTGTGTCCGTCTTTGTTTGCTTTATCTATGTAAGGTTGTACTTCTCTTAAAGGGTCTATAATCGCTACTTCGCCCTTACTTTCTATATAATAAGCACCTTGTGCCAAGCATCCTGTATATATTTGTTTTATTTTCATGTTCTTATTTGTTCACTATATATTAATTAATATTGATATGTTTATTTATATAAATAATTTTCTATTTGATAAAGTTCCTTATTTTTTTTAACTTTATCAATATTAATGTGAAGTATCTACTATCTTAGTTTTAGGAAAAGTAAGTTTTTATCCCTACGATATGTTTTTAGTAATATACTTATTTTTTAATACATATACTGTTACTTTTAATAGTTCAGTTGTATTAAAGATAATAAAGTTATGTAAAAGAACTGCTAAAATAAAGAAAGCAATTGAATGGAATTATCATTCAATTTTTGTCGTTAAAAGTGTCGTATCAGCCAATTTTATTTTTTTAAATATACTCAATAATGTATAAATCTGTAATGCCCTCAAAACAATTAATCGATACTGCTGATAAACTAAGAATAGAAATATTAAAACAATATCAAATTATGGACTCTCCCCCTGAGGAAGAGTTTGATAATCTAGCAAAATTGGCATCTTATATCTGCGATACGCCCATTTCTTTGATTACATTATTAGACGAAAACAGACAGTGGTTCAAAGCGAATGTGGGTTTATCTGTCAGTCAAACTTCTCGTGAGCAAGCATTTTGTGACCATACCATTCGCCAAGATGATATAATGGTTGTGGAAGATGCACAAAAAGATGAGCGATTTAGAGAAAATCCTTTTGTATTAGAAGATCCTAATGTTCGTTTTTATGCTGGTGTGCCACTTATAAATCCGCAAGGATACAAACTTGGCTCATTGTGCGTGATAGACAAAGTACCACGTCAACTGGATCAAAATCAAATATTTGCACTCAAGACATTGGCAATCCAAGTAATGAGTCAGATGGAACTAAGAAAGCAAAATCATGAACTTATCAGAATCTTAGATGAAATGTATGAGCAAAACCAAGTGCTTGAAGATCTTAATGATTTTAACCGAAAGCTTCAGTCTATAGTAAGTCATGATTTAAAAAGCCCTATCGGTGCTACACGCCATTTTTTAAATTATATTTCTAATGGCGAGTTGACTCCCGAAGAAATACTAGTTTGGTCTGAATCTATTAGCAAGAGTTTAGAACTTTCAGAAAAACTTGTGATGAGTCTAGCTGATTTAGGGCTTAATAACTTTAATCATAGTGAACAAGAAAAACAGACAATAGAGTTAAATAGTTTTGTCCAAGGTATCATAGAAGATGTTACTTCACAGACACAACTCAAAAAAAATAAAATGGTAAATAAGATAGGTGAGATGAATTTATCTATCAATGCAAACTTACTAGAGTTTATAATTAGAAATCTATTACAGAATGCTAATAAATTTACAAAACAGGGAGCTATTTGTACTAAAGCCATCCGAAAGGAAAAGCATATTTTGATAATAATACAGGACAATGGACAAGGAATTGAAGCACATAAAATAAAAGATATTTTTGCTGTTAATAAATTCAAATCTAGTGTAGGTACTGATGGAGAAACAGGTACAGGACTTGGACTAGCAATTTGCCAAGATTTTGTAACCAGAATGAATGGTAAAATCTGGGTGGAAAGTGAAGTAAATAAAGGCAGTACGTTTTATATAAAACTGCCTCTATTTAATGCTTAGAATTAAGAAAATTTTCTGCCCACTAGCTCCATAAAACTTTTGGTTTCTTCTTGATTGAAGTCCCAAGCATATCTATGTCCGTATTCATTTTGAAAGAGATGTTTTACTTCTTCATAAGATTGTGACTCCTCTAGCTTATCTAGTGCATCATTAAAAGCGAGACTATCTCCTCCAAAGAGTTTATCAATAAATTGAAATTTCTGATTAAGAGACATCGCTGCTCTTAGATTATGAACTTTAGCATTCTGAAACCTTTCGGCTAAGCTTGCTTTTGGACTTTGATTTCTAAAAGTTTGGTTTAATGTTCCACCATAATCTTCCTCCTCCTTGATTGCATCCTGAATAAATTTAGGTTTTTGAGGAGCAGGAGTAGGTTTTTCATTTTTTATCTCGTGAGGAATCATTGTAGGAGCATCTTCCATAATGATTGTTTTCTCAGAAGCTGAGTTGGTAGCACTTGTAATAGTCTCTTCTTGACCTAGCAGTTTGGCTACATCTAAATGAAATATATCAGAGAAGTTTTGTAATACCCATTGCATTGGTTCTATGGAAGTGCGTTTTTCTTCACAAGTAGCTTCTAAAACTTGTTGGACGTGCTCTCTGTCAAAGTTTGTCTGTTGATTGAGTTTATCTAAAAAGGCTACCCAGATTTTTTTATTAATAGTGATGTATTTTGTAATCTCCTTGTATTTTTGAGGGCTAGGTGGTTGATATATTACCTTGTTAATTTCATGCTTAAAAAAGCTCAAAGGCTCTACCACAAGAAGCAATGTTTCACGAATAGCCTCAATTAGGATTGGGTTGAAGTCTTCTCTTTTGATTTGGATATGCTGAGAAAGAACATTCATAAACTGCTGTAAGGCTTGTTTTACAGCAGTATGATTAAAATCAAAATAAGGGCTATCTAGTTTGGAGGTTTCTCCTTGCCATTTTTCAAAAAGATTTTTGACTAAAAAAAGATTGACTTGCTTGATGTCGCAAAAGTTGAGAATATCTTTGCCACCTATCACATTATGATCAATAAAATAATAATCTGCCAATCTATTGGCTAATGCACGGCTATATTGGTATAGTTCGCTTTGATTGAGATGAATTTCTTTGTCGTCCATTGTCTATTAGTGCCTATTTCGTAAAATAATAAACACAAATATCGTAAAAATTCATATAACAAAGCTTTTTTTAGTCAAATTAACCATTCGATGACGCTATCATTCGGGCGTAACATCTATTTTTTCAATCTTTTGTCCATCTGTTTTGACGATGAATCGAAAACTCTTGCCGTCTGTATCAGTATATTTTCCGACTGCATAACCAGATTTACCTGATGCTCCTTGATGCTTATATTCAAAGGCAGTAAAGGGGTGTTTATTGATAAAAGATTTTAAAATAGCTTCTGATTGGGCATTGCTTACAGACTGTTTATTTCCATCTATATTGATTTCTACTTGTGCACTAATACTTGAAAGTAATGCAGCAGCATTGCCTTCTTTAAGGTTACTAGCAAATTTTTGCAAAACGTCTTCCTGTGCTTTTGCAGTGATGCTATTCCACAAGAGTAAAATAAATATAGCAGCTAATATTGTGATTTTTTTCATGGTTTCTAAGTTTTTGATGAATGTCTTTTAACATTTATTGTTTATACTATAATAACGAAATTATAGATAAATAAGGTTTATTCCAAATAAAAAATCGCTCATTATGAGGAAGCTATTATGATAACTTCTTCATAATGAGTAATTTGGTTACAGGTTAAACCTTTGTGAATAAGTAAAACCTTAAATTAATACATCATAATTGCTTAGAAAGAGATTGGTTGTAAGTTACTTGGTTGTTAGCTTACAAGAATCTAATAATGGGAATTTCACAAACTTATAACTCATCTCTCAGGTACTTACCTAGTAGCTATATTTTTCTTCTCTTGAAAATTTTTAACACCTATATCCAGAAAGTCCACAAAATTTTGAATGTTCAGATTATAGGCTTCTGGCTTCACAAGTAGAGTACCACTATGGTCTAGTAGCGTATAAAAAGGCTGTGCGTTGTTATTAAATTTTACTATCTGTAAGTCTGCATTTTGCTGACCAATGGTTTTCTTAACTTTTTGGTCATATTCAGATTTGTACCACTCATTTTCAGGGAGTGTTTTTCTGTCATCTACATAAAGAGCAATCACGACATATTCTTCTTGAAGACGTTTCAAGACCTCTTCATCAGACCAAACACGGGCTTCCATCTCACGACAGTTTACGCAGCCATGACCCGTAAAATCAATAAAAATTGGTTTATTAACTTGCTTGGCATACGCTACTCCTTGCTGATAATCAAAAAAGCCTTCTAGCCCGTGAGGTAATTTCAAGAAATTAGCATGCTTGACTTCCGAAAAATCTACTGCTTGTGCTATTCCTTTTCCATCTGATTGTGATGCTAGAGTAAGACCACTATTTTTTAATTTCTTAGCAACAATCATCTCCACTTCTGAATCGGTTACTAAATCAAAATCTAAGCTAGACTGTGGTGGAATATAGCCTGAAAGTTGTTTGAGAGGTGCACCAAATAAACCAGGTACCATATACACCACAAAAGCCAAACTTACAATCGCAAGGGCTGCACGTGGCACACTAATTTTATCAACGGGTGAATCATGAGGTAAACGAATGCTTCCTAAAAGGTAGAATCCTATCATTCCAAAGATAACTATCCAGATAGATAAAAATATATCTCTGTCTAATATTCCCCAGTGATACACTTGGTCTGCTATGCTCAAAAATTTGAAGGCAAGTGCCAATTCTAAAAATCCTAAGACTACTTTGACAGAATTGAGCCAGCCACCTGATTTGGGTAAACTATTGAGCCAAGATGGAAATGCTGCAAACAATGAAAAGGGCAAGGCAATTGCCAATGAGAAAGCAAACATTCCTAAGATGGGTTTGACTATCATCCCTCCTGCTGCCTCTACCAAAATAAGTCCTACCAAAGGTCCTGTGCAAGAAAATGAGACTAATGCAAGCGTAAACGCCATAAAAAAGATACCATAATATCCTCCTTTATCGGCTTGCTTGTCCGCATTATTGACCCATGAGTTAGGCAATACTATCTCATACATCCCCAAAAAGGAAAAAGCAAAAAACACCAACATCAAAAAGAAAAATACATTTGGAACCCAATGCGTACTGAGCCAGTTGGCGAACCCAGGCCCATTAATCCAAGAAACTGTAGTACCTAAAAGTGTGTAAATCAATATAATAGAAAGTCCGTAAAAAGTAGCTTTTCGGATGGCTTCACGACGATGCTTGCGTTCTATCGCTCTGATTTCTTCTTCTGATAGCCCTTCTAAGTCTTCTTTTTTCTTGTTTTTAGAAAAGAAAGTAACCGTCATGGGTATCATAGGAAATACGCAAGGAGTAAGCAACGCACTCAGCCCTGCTAAAAATGCCAAAGACATAAACCATATTAAAGAGCTTGTATTTTCATTGGCAGATTCTGGAGTGATGTTTTTGAAGTCCACAGCATTTTTTCCTGAGTTTTCGGGTTGAGTAGTTTTTGCTTCTGAATTCTCTATCAAACCTTTATCTTCCTTTGATTCAGAGCTATTAGGATCTATCTTATCATTATCAGATTTAACCGTTTTATTTTCTTTTTCTTGAATATTTGCTTTTGTATCGTCTTGACCTGATTTTTTATCTTCTTTGGGAGTTGTGGTGCTTCCCTTGTCTTCTTTATTGCCATTAGAGATTATTTTAAATTTCCCGAAGTCAAACTCTACAGTTTCAGGGATAAGACATTGCCCTGTTACATTGCTACAGCACTGAAACTCAAAGCTGCCAGTGATTTTAGCATCTGCTTTTAAGATTTTTACTTTCTGACGAAATTCAGCTTTATTATCAAAGTAAGTGATGTCAGCTTCCCAAATCTTATCATATTTCTTTTTGGCATTGATAGGTTGCACTTTGCCTACTAGCTCATAGCCTGCATTGGATTCAAACTTAAACGATGTGGGAATAGGCCCTATATCTGGATCAACATCAGAGGAATAAATATACCAATCTTTTGCAATTTTCACTTCAAAAATAAGCTCAATCGTTTCGCCTAAGGTTACTTCGGTTTTAGAAGTACGATAGCTTTCTGAGGTTTTATCGCCAGTAATTTGTGCCATTGCTGGAAGACTCAACCCCCAAAAAAGAATCCATATAAATATTTTTTTCATTTTTATTCTTGTTTTTCTGAATTTAAAGCTAGTGATTTTATATTGTTTTTTAACTCTCTTTTTAAGATAAAAGTGCCAATTATCTTTAAAAGTAGCTTTCTTAGGAGATGTTTAACATTCTAAATTTCTCAAATAGCAGTATTAAATTACAGTTTCTTAACCCTCGGTTCGTGTCTTCGCAAACCAAAATAAGTGCTGGTTCGTGAAGACACGAACCACGGGAAATACATTAAAAACAAACACTTTCCAAGTATCAAATACTTAGAAAGTGTAAATAGAATTTTAAGTAAGAAAGTATCAAAAAAAAAGAAACTGTTATATGTTACTTTTTCATCATCTCCGCAAAGTATTGATGAAAAAGCGTAATGGTTTCTATTCCTTTATAGAAGTTCATCAGTCCGTAATGCTCATTGGGTGAGTGAATATTATCCGAATCTAAGCCAAAGCCCATTAAGACACTTTTCAATCCTAATTCTTTCTCAAAAAGAGCTACAATCGGGATACTTCCACCTTCACGTTTTGGGATAGGTTTTTTGCCCCAGGCAGTTTCAAAAGCACGACTTGCAGCTTTGAAAGCAATAGAATCAATCGGTGTTACGGCAGGTTCGCCTCCGTGATGAGGGCGTACTTCTACTTTTACACTTTTGGGAGCGATAGATTCAAAGTGTTTTTTAAATAATTCAGTGATTTTTTTCGAAGACTGATTAGGCACAAGACGCATACTAATCTTAGCAAAAGCCTTAGAAGGTAATACTGTTTTTGCTCCGTTTCCCATATAACCTCCCCAAATTCCGTTTACATCTAAAGTAGGACGGATAGAAACACGCTCAAGAGTTGTATAGCCTTTTTCGCCTTTAAGTCCTGAAACGCCTAGTTCTTGCATATACTCCACTTCATTAAAAGGTATTTTTGCCATTTCTTCACGCTCTTTTTGAGTGAGTTCTTGGACATCATCATAAAAACCTGGAATCGTGATTTGGTTATTCTCGTCTAGTAGTGAGTGAATCATATCACACAATACATTGATAGGATTGCCTACTCCTCCCCCATATACACCTGAGTGCAAATCACGGTTAGGGCCTGTTACTTCTACCTCAAGATAACTTAATCCACGCAAACCTGTGGTAATAGAAGGAACATCATTAGAAAAAATACTTGTATCAGATATCAAAATTACGTCTGCACTTAGTTTATCACGGTATTTTTTGACAAAATATTCTAAATTATCAGAGCCTACTTCTTCTTCTCCCTCTATCATGATTTTGATATTACAAGGCACATTTCCAGAAGAAACAAGCATTTCTAAGGCTTTGACGTGCATATACATCTGTCCTTTGTCATCACAAGCACCACGGGCATAGACATTGCCATTCTTAACTACTGGCTCAAAAGGAGGTGAATGCCACAAATCAAGTGGGTCTGGTGGCTGTACATCATAATGCCCATAAACTAGCACTGTAGGCAGTTTTGGGTCAATCATTTTCTCAGCATAGACCACAGGATAACCATCTGTTTCTACGAGTTCAGCAAAATCAGCTCCTGCTTTTTCTAATGCCTTCTTGACAAATAAGGCAGCAGCACGCACATCATTGGCACATTTGGGGTCTGCACTGACCGAAGGAATTTTGAGCAAATCAATCAATTCTGCCAAAAATCGGTCTTTATGTTCTTGGATATAATGATTCATAAATAGTGAATAAATAAAATCAAGGTATTTTAATGATTACAAGTAATCTATTAAGAGCTTGATAGGTATAAAAGTTTATTTTCTATAAAATTCAATCACAAAAGTACATAATAAACTAAAATCAGCACTTGAAATCATAAAATAATTTTGGTCTAAAAATATATTGGAATAGTGATAGTTATTAACTACTTATTCTTCTTCATCCTCACTTTCTTGCTCAATCAAAATTTCTATTTGTTCTTCTACCCAAACCTCATATCTTGCATCTCTATAAGCAAACCAATCGTCTCTAATATCAAAATTAGACTCTACTTCATATTTAAAGTTACGCATAGGTTTTCTTCCTCGAAGTATATAAGCCAATCTCTCTGCTGTGGCTTGGTTACTTACAGTTTTTATAAAATCTTCCATAATTCTAAAAGACTTACTTGAATACATTGGCTCGAGATAAATAAACTCGTCTTCTTTTCCTTCAACCTTGTCAAAGTCTTCTTGCCAGAGTTCTTTGTTCTCATCTTCTATGTTGTCAAAATTTGGAAAAAAAGGTTTCTTGCGTAACTTTATGGATATAGCATCTCATTCCCATGCCTAATTCTTGCGAAATATTGTCTATTTGTTCTTTGCTTAGTTTCATTTCTAATCTATTTTGGTTTGTTCAAATAAAAAATCTAGTCAGAGTACAAGTATAAAAATAGTAATTTTCAATCTTTTTTCATAGTTTAGGGTCATCATTTACTATTAAAACCAAAAAAAACTGTATGCGAAGCATTGACGATTATACTTTTAAAGAGAAGACAGCCCTTATTCGTGTTGATTTTAATGTACCTCTTGATGATGAATACAAAATCACAGATACAACTCGGATAGATGCTACCTTGCCTACGATTACCAAAATCTTAAAAGATGGTGGTTCGGCAGTCCTGATGTCTCATTTAGGAAGACCCAAAGAAGGTCCCGAAGATAAATATTCTCTCAGACACCTTCTCCCCTATCTTAATGAAAAACTAGGGCAAAGAGTAAAATTTGCTGATGATTGTATTGGTGAAGATACTGAGAAACTTGCCTCTTCACTCAAAGCAGGAGAAGTATTGCTTTTAGAAAATCTACGCTTTCATAAAGAAGAAGAAAAGGGAGATGTGGAATTTGCAAAACAACTCTCCAAACTAGGAGATGTCTATGTTAATGATGCTTTTGGAACTGCCCACCGTGCTCATGGTTCTACATCGGTAGTAGCTCAGTTTTTTACTGATAAAATGGCTGGCTATGTGATGTATGCCGAGCTTAAAAATGCTGAGAAAGTACTCAGCCATGCCGAAAGACCTTTTACAGCGATTATGGGAGGTGCTAAGATTTCAGATAAAATCTTGGTAATAGAAAAATTATTAGACAAAGTAGATAACCTCATTATTGGAGGGGGAATGTCTTATACTTTTACCAAAGCAAAAGGTGGAGAAATTGGTAAATCACTCTTAGAAGAAGACAAACAAGCACTTGCTTTAGAATTAATAGAAAAAGCCAAAGCCAAGGGTGTGAATTTGATTCTGCCTGAGGATTCGCTCATCGCAGATGCTTTTGCAAATGATGCCAAAACGATGACTGTAGCAAGTGATTCTATTCCAGCAGAGTACATGGGCTTAGACATAGGTGCAAAGACTGCTGAAGCCTTTGCGGAAGTAGTTCTTAACTCCAAGACAATCCTTTGGAATGGGCCTATGGGCGTTTTTGAGATGCCTAATTTTGCTAAAGGAACAATTGCCATTGCCGAAGCCGTAGTAAAAGCCACTGAAAATGGAGCTTATTCACTCATCGGAGGAGGAGACTCAGCCGCAGCCGTCAATAACTTGGGTTTTGGAGATAAAGTTTCTTATGTCTCTACAGGCGGTGGTGCTTTGCTCGAGTATTTGGAAGGTAAAGAACTACCTGGAGTAGTTGCCTTGGGGTAATTTTATTTAGAATTAGCCATTAATTACTACTATATTTGTTTTAATTATTATCTACTAATATTATTCACTTAACTTTTTAAAAGAATGTCTAAAAATCTATTCTCAATTCTTGCATCACTTATTATAAGTGCTTTATTTACTTTCTCTGCCTTCGCACAAGATGCCGCTGAGACAGGTGAAACTTTAAGTCTGGATGCTCAAGCACTTAATAATGAGAGCATAATGGCGACATTTAATAAGGAAAACAATGCAACACCCAACACAGAAGTAATAGCAAAAGCTTCTCCAATAGTAACTACATCAGTAGCCGAAAAACAAGCGGAAACTGCTAAAACCAAACAACAGGTCAAAGTTGAAAAGTTTTTAAAGTCAAAAGTAGGACAATGGGTTATTAAAAAAACTTCCATCAAAGCTCATAAAAAACAAGTTCGTAAGCAACTAAGAGAACTTAAAGGCGATAAAGAAGCTAGAAAAACACTCAAAGAAAAGTCAAAAAATGAAGTAGTAGAGATTAAATCTATCAATTCTAATGTGCGTACTGGGATTATCTTGGTAGCAGTAGGTATTATTTTGACGATTTTGCCAGTAGATATTATTCGTATTATTGGTTCTATCTTGATTGTGGTAGGGCTAGTCTTCATTATTTTAGGATTGGTATAACATCCATCCTTTGTAAATAACTTTATTACTTAAAAGCCAACTCAACTTTATCTAAGTTATGAGTTGGCTTTTACATTTTAAAATGTCTCATATAACTCTTAGGAACAATAATCAAATAAAGTGATAAGTTAGTTTAGGTAAAACACTCCTTATCAAATTATTGTAAACTCATAATTTATAACTCATCTCACACTTATGGATTTCCTATATCCCTTTAATGTCACTATTGCTTATTTCTTACAGAATCCTTATGAATTTTGGGGCTTCATTACTTCGGTGATATGCGTATGGCTCAATGTAAAAGAAAATATCTGGGGTTGGGTCTTTGCTATCGTAGCTGCTGGCTTTTACTGTAAAGTTTTTTATGATATTAATCTGATGGGAGATTTGATTTTACAAATTATCTTTATCATTTTAAGTTTTTATGGCATCTATGCTTGGCTTTATGGTGGAACACAGAGTCAAAGTCTATCTGTCAGTAAATTACCCCATAGATTAATTTTCCCACTCTTGCTCATCTTTGGTGTGGCGATGTATGCCGTTGCACAGCTCCTCAAATGGCTCAATGGAGACATTGTCTATATTGATGCCTCTACTACTACGATTAGCCTTATCGCTCAGTGGATGATGGCACGCAAATACATAGAAAACTGGCTTGTCTGGATTTTTGTAGATTTGCTTTATGTAGGCGTTTATTTGTATAAAGGTGTCTATCTAACTTCATTTTTGTATTTCATCTTCTTATTTTTGGCTACTTTAGGTTATTTGAAGTGGAAAAAAACTTTATCTGTAAATTTATGAGTGAGCAAAAAACACCTTCTCTTTTTAAGATAGCCATCACAGGTCCAGAATCTACAGGCAAAAGCACCCTAGCAGCACAGTTAGCCATACATTACCAAACCTTATTCGTACCTGAGTTTGCGAGGTATTATTTAGCTCAAAATAATACCCCTTATCAAGAAGAAGATTTACTATTGATTGCAAAAGGACAACAGGCGTTTGAGCAAGCCCTCAGTACACAAGCCAATCAAATACTGATTGCTGACACTGAAATGCTTGTGATGAATATATGGTATAAACATTCTTATCAATTTAACTCTCCTTGGCTCAGTCAAAAACTTCAAGAACAAAGCTATGATTTATATCTCTTGATGGGCATAGACCTTCCTTGGCAGCCTGACCCTCAGCGAGAACATCCGAACTTGAGAGGCTATTTTTTTAATTTATACCATCGTAATTTAGAAAAAATGAAAGCAAATTTTGGTATCATCTCAGGCTCAGGAGAAGAAAGATTACAAAAGGCTATTCAGCTAATTGAGATAGAAAGAGCTAAAAAAGAGAGTTAAAAGATTACAAAGTAAGATTTGTAGTGGAAACTTTCTTATAGGCATATCATCTTCAAAAACTCTCATAAAAACTTCTATTTAAAGGTTTTTTACCAAAAATAAATCATGCTTTTATATTAAGTTATCTTAATTCCTTACATCTACCTTCTTAAAAAATAGCTAACATATTAGAGACGATAACGACTTATGCACATTTTCGTAATAGCCCCTAAGACATTCTAATGACATTTTAAGACACCAAATAAACAATGTTAAAGCAAAAAATGACTCCTAATACTAGGTTTTGGTTTTTTATCGGTACTATATTGATAATTATCCAATCCTCTATCATAAGTTTTGCCCAAGAAGACTCTCCACGAGTTTATAAAACTGCTAATCCATTTATCACCGAAGCAAAAGCAACACTTAATCTTACTACAAAAACTAAATCTGACCCTGTCAATCAAGAACAAATTAAAGGTACGTTCTTACACGAACTTAATAAATCTCTTTATGTGCAATCAGAAACTGATATTATGTTTTACTCAGGAAGAGTTTATTTAGATAGCAAAGCTACTCAACATCTTGATTTATTGGTCAAAATACTTAGAAGTGATATCAATAGACATAGAACTCAGTTTCCTGACGAGAAGATAGTAATGTTTATAGATGTCAAAGGCTATACTGATGCACAAGGGTTTTATATAGGTCAGTCGATAGAGGAACGTCAGACACAAAATCAAGTACTTTCGGCAAATCGTGCAACTCAAGTCAAGAAATATTTAGAACAGCAACTCAAAAACTCAGCAGATGTAGTTGATTTTCAGACAAAAGGACTAGGAGAAAAACTCCCAAATCAAAAAAAAGACTTAGAAAAAAATCCAAATTTAAGGAGACGTTGTAATATTTACACCTTGCTCTATGCCGAAAAATATACCCAATCAATCACGCAGAAGGTGCTTCAGTGAGAGATGAGTTATAAGTGATGAATTATGAGTTTGTAATAGTCTGATAATGAGAGTTTTACTCAAACTAAATGAGTGCTTTTTTTTGAAGAGGTTACCTGACTATAAGATTAATTTATGATTGTAAAAGGTTTAGCTTTTGGGTTAAAAACTGAATCATCTGATTTTCAGATTCATCTACATCTTGAGATTTAGAAGCAAATAGATAAAGCGTATCCAGAATAATTTCCTTACTTTCTGGATTGTGTGTTAAGTGTTCACTAAGTGCATCTAGATACGTATCTTTCCATTCTTTAAGATGTGTCATCAGATAATCAAACTCTTCATCAAAAGTCTTTTTGAGCTTGTAAATGTATTCTTTGCTTAAACCATCTTCTTCAAAAATATTGGCAAGATTAGTATTAAGACGATCTAAATAGATGCGTTCTTGGTCATCTACGATTCCATCACTCAATATTACTAGTACTGCTGGAAAAAATTCAGCAAAGAGCATAAACTGATCTAAACTAATGTTAAGACCTCGTTTATAACTATAATCTTCATATAATTTTTCTATCTCCGACATTACCTAGTCTTCTTGCTCTTGATAAGAATTTTTAAGACGCACTGGTTCTGAATTTTTCTTTATACGAAGATTGAGCATCTCTACTACCAAAGAAAAAGCCATTGCAAAATAAATATAACCTTTTGGTACATGAATTTCCTCGCCATTAATCACAAATGACTCTGTTACCAGTAAGAAACCAATTAGTAATAAAAATGAAAGAGCCAACATCTTGACAGTAGGATGTTTTTCTACAAAATTGCTAATACTTTCTGCAAAAATTAAAGTAATCCCCAATGCAATAACAACTGCCACAATCATAATAATAACCTCTTTGGCAAGCCCAACAGCAGTAAGAATGGAATCAAAAGAAAAGACAATATTAAGCAGAATTATCTGCACCAAAGCTGTAGAGAAAGACATTTGCTTAGTTTTTACTGCCCCTCCTTCTGCTCCTTCTAATTTTTCATGAATCTCAGTAGTAGCTTTGTATAATAAAAACAAGCCTCCAATAAACAGTACCAAGCCTTTTTCGGTCATGGTAATGGTGTAGTCTAGTATTTCAAGGTGAATTAGCTCATCTTTCAGTGCTATAAGCCAAGAGATAAACAACAAAAGAATCACTCTAGGAATTAAAGCCAAAATCAAGCCCCAGTTCCGAGCCTTGCGTTGTTGTTCTACGGGTAATTTACCAGCTATAATAGCAATAAAGATAACATTGTCTATCCCCAAAACTATCTCCATAAAGGTTAAAGAAACCAAACTAATAATCCCATCAGTAGTAAAAAGATGCTCCATATAAAAAATTAGAGTGAAAGTTTATGTGTAATCAAGCACAAAGATAATAGATTAATTGTATTTTGAAATATTTGGAGCAAAGGCTTTTATAAAAATTGTATTTTAGACAGAGAATTAAAGGATTGAGGGTTTGATTAACTAAACTTAATTTCTCCTCACTTCCTTACTTCTCACTCCTTATTCCTCGTTTCTCACCCACTGAATTATAAAAGATATTTGCTTTTTAAAGAAAATAATCTTTAATTAGTGAGTTAAAAAACTAAACCTGTTCTAAAATAAAATAACATGGCCAACAAACTACACGAATTACTTGCCGTAGAGCAAGACCGAAAACATAAAGCCAATCAAGCTGTCGGTGAAGTTCGCAATACTTTCACTAAAAAAGACCCTTACTTTGATGGAATGGTGAAGCGATACATTGCCTTAGAAGAAGACTCGGAGCAAATTCCTGA
Organism: Cytophagales bacterium; assembly: GCA_038248005.1. Taxonomy (GTDB): domain Bacteria; phylum Bacteroidota; class Bacteroidia; order Cytophagales; family Microscillaceae; genus JAABSX01. The sequence continues at coordinate 22,756 of JBBRUH010000004.1, forward strand.
TGAAACAAAGGAGATGGTGCACACCATCAAACAAAAAATAGAAGAAGCAGCTCAGATAGTAATAACAGGCATAGACGCACATATTTCTAAAGAAGAAACCAATGCCTCTAACGTAGCTAAGGCAGAGTTAGAGGTGGATGGCGTAAACTTTGGCACTTTTTCAGCAACTTCTCTTTTAGCATTAGAAGCTCAACTTACCAAACTCAAAGAACTTTATCAGGCTATCCCGACCTTAGACCCTACTAGAAAATGGGAATTCGATAAGAAAGATAATATCTACAAAACAGAACCAGAAGTAAAATTTAGGAGCGTAAAACGTCCAAAGGTAATCGTCAAATATGAAGCTACCGAAAAGCATCCTGCACAGACCGAATTACTTTACCTTGATTTTCAGGTAGGAAAGTATGAAACTACTTACACTTCAGGTAAAATCACGAATTCACAGAAAAACGAGCTTTTACGTCGTTTAGATAGCCTTTTTGAGGCTGTGAAGATAGCAAGATCCAAAGCAAATCAAGTAGATGTAAACAATATTGAGATTGGTAAACGAGTTTTTGACTTTATTAACAAAGATATTTTATAATATTGCCAATATTTTGTCAAAATACTAGACTTTTGAAAATGAATAACTTCAAAAGTCTAATATTTTATATTAAATCTTTTTGTTGAATAAATTATGATGAAGGATAAGATTTCCACCAACCGTGAAGGACAAGTTGAGTCTATGAAGAGTTATTATGCTTTTCAAGCAAAAATCTATGACGCTACACGTTGGACTTTTCTCTACGGCCGCAATACAGTGCTTGAGCATATCCCTTTCCCTGCTGATGCACCTATCAAAATTTTAGAAGTAGGCTGTGGCACAGGTGTAAACCTTCGCAAATTAGGGCAAATATTTCCCAATGCAGAGTTATATGGCTTAGATGTATCTGGAGATATGCTTAACCAAGCCGAAAAAAACCTCTCAGACTATGAGGAACGCCTCACTCTTTTAGAAGAACCTTATGAAAAAGGCACTCAATACAATGGTCAGTTTGATGTGATTTTGTTTTCTTATGCCCTTACGATGATTAACCCGCAGTGGCAAGAGCTTCTAGAGCAAGCACCTAATGACCTTACTGAGCATGGCGTGGTAGTGGTGGTAGATTTTCACAAGGCAAATGTAAAGGCTTATAAAAAGTTTATGAGCAGCAATCACGTAAGACTTGACGGGCAGTTAGTCCCTTATCTAGTAGAGCATTTTGATACTAAGTTTTGTAGAATAAAAACAGGCTTAGCAGGTGTCTGGGATTATATGATGTATGTAGGTAAAAAAAAATAATTTGATTACGAATATCATGGTATAAGCTAAATTCAGGGTATTTTATTCTTAGAAAAACTTTTCCTAATCAAATATTCATAATGACTAAAATATCAAAAGATACACTCTGGAAAGGAATTATAGAAGATCTTTGTGAAGATTTTCTTCTTTACTTTTTTCCTGAATGGGCAAGTAAGGAAGTCGATTTTAGTAAAGGTTTTGAATTTTTGGACAAAGAACTAGATGAACTTTTTCCTGAAAACATACAGAAAAAACGATATGCTGATAAAATTATCAAGGTTTTTACCAAATCAGGAAAAGAACAGTGGATACTTGTTCATATAGAAGTCCAGGGTTATCAAGATAAGAATTTCACTAAAAGAATGTTTACTTACTTTTATAGGATTCTAGACCGCTGGAATAAAAATATTATGACTTTGGCGATTTTTACAGATGATAATCCAAAATATATTCCCTCTGAATATGTGTATCAGTATCAAGATACAAAGAGTACTTATTCTTTTGATACTTTTAAAATTTTGAATAAAAGCGAACAAGAACTAAATATTGCTCAAAATCCTTTTAGTATAGTGATGCTGACAGCCAAAAAATCATTAGAAAAAAAGAATCTACAAGATAACAATCAATTTACTTGGAAGAAAGAGTTAGTCTTAGCACTCACCCAACAATATTCGGGAGAAAAAACAAGGCGAATTTTGAATTTTATCCGTTATTATGTTAAATTCAATGATAATTTACTAACTCAGGAATTTGAAAATGAAATACAATCAATCATTAAATATCGTAAAAGTATGGGTATAGAAGAAGCAATCATTCAAGAAATAACTGAACAGGTAACTGAAAAAGTAACCAAAAGAGTAACCAAAAGAGTAACCAAAAAAGTAACTGAAAAAGTAACTGAACAAGTAACTGAACAAGTAACTGAACAGGTGAGGATACAAACTAAAATTAGTGGTATTCAAAAAGCCTTAGAACGAAATAAACTCACTTTAATAGAGATTTCAGAAGATTTTGAAGTGAGTCTTGAATTTATAATGAAAGTGAAAAGTGGAGAAATTAAGTAATAGGTTATTCGATAAATAATCTGTCCCTATACTTGTGAAATATAACAAAAGTTCTTTTACTGATATAGTATTGTTATATTTATTCACTCTTTGAAATATTCATATTACTAATAATTTCAGTTCGTTAAAACAAATTAAGTATTAATACTATTCTGATTCTATGCTAAGGAAAAAAATCATACTTCTTTGTCTTTTTATAGGGCTGATAAGCTACTCTCCTAGCTTATTAGCCCAAAATAAGACTAATCTACCTGAGGTAAGCTCCCAACATTTTAATAAAGAAGAACTAGAAACGCTACGTAAAAATCCCGATTATCAATACGAAAAGGTAAATATTGAGCCTAACCTTTGGCAAAAGTTTAAGAATTGGATTCGTGAGCTTCTCTATGGTAGCATGGATTCAGAAGCAAAACAAAATGTATGGAATTGGATTTTCATCATCTTTGGAGGTATTGTACTTGCTCTTGTAGTCATTAAATTTTCAGGTGCTGATATACGGCAGTTTTTTAGTTCGGGTAGTCCCAAACGCTCCCAAGTATTGGCGATGAATAACCTAGATGATTGGCAAGAGTCTGACTTTGATCAACAAATTCAGAAAGCACTTGCAGAAGGTAATTTTGATTTGAGTGTGCGGTGGCTCTATCTCAAAACACTCAAAGGCTTAGAGCAAAAAAAATTAATACGCTGGCAAAAAGATAAAACTAACCAAGAGTATGTCAAAGAACTTGCCTCTACTTCTCTGCACCAAGAGTTTCAGAGCCTTACTGTATGGTTTGAATACGTACATTACGGTGATTTTGAGCTTGGAGAAAGTGATTTTAAGATTATCAATGATGAGTTTAATCAGTTTTTTCAAGCCCTAAATGCTACCAACATAAACAGATAAGTAAGTGATGGATTATGTGTTCGTAATAATCTGATAATGAAGGCTTTACTTAAACCAAATGAGCACTTTATTTTGGAGGAGTTAATAAATGAATTATAATAATATTATTTTTACTATTTTAATACTGATTGTCTTCGTGCTTTCTATCGCACTAGATGAAGGAGAAGACGAAGGACAGTGGAAATGGAAACCTTCTTACTCTAGCTTAGATACTCGCCCTTTTGGCACTAAGGCAGTCCAAGAGAGATTCAAAGACCTTTTTCCAGACCAAGAAAACACGATTATCAGAAAAAGCCTTTACGAGGTTCTAAAAGAATATGAAATTCAGAATTTTAATTATGTACTAATCAATCAGGCATTCAAACCCCTTCATTTTGATGCAGAGGCTTTGCTTGAATATGTAGATGGAGGCGGAACTGTTTTTGTATCGGCACAAGTGTTTGAAGGACTTTTGGCAGACACACTAAAAATAGAAACAGAACAGATGAATGAATCAGCTAAAGACTCTGTTAGTTTATCATTTGTAGATAAAAACTTAGCCGAAGCGAAGTCATTTACCTTTATGAAAGGCACAGCCAATTATTATTTTTCTAAGTTTGATAAAGCAAACTCTGTCGTACTTGCTCATAATCAAGCAAAAAAGCCTGTTTTACTTCGTTTGGATTTTGGAGAAGGAGTTTTTTATCTGAGTAGCACTCCACTAGCTTATACTAATTATAACTTGCTTTGGCAGTCTGATAATTATCAATTCATAGAAGGAACGTTTGCGTATCTACCTCAGCAGGATATTTATTGGGATGAATATTATAAAGTAGGACGAGATGAATCTAAAAGCCCATTTCGTTTCTTGATGAGTCGCCGTTCTCTTCGCACTGGTTTTTATCTAGGGCTTTTTACTGTATTTATTTTAGTGATTTTTGAGGCAAGACGCAAGCAAAGAATTATTCCTGTGGTAGAACCCTTAAAAAATGACACATTAGAATTTGTAACGGTGGTAGGGCAAATGTATTTTCAATCTAAAAACCATAGCCATATTGCTCAAAAGAAAACCTGTCTTTTTAGAGAATACCTCAGACGACAGCACTTTATGCATGAAATCATGCCATCGGAAGAGGGCATCGAAAAACTAGCAACTAAGACCAACACACCCAAAGAGGATGTACAAAAACTCTTTAACCTAATGTCTGTGATAGAGAAAAAAGCCACTATTACAGAGAAAGATCTCCAAAAATTAAGCAAATTAATGAATCAATTTAAGTTTGGACAAATGGCTTAGTAAGAGATAAGTTATGAACTTATAACAACTTAATGACTAGTATTTTACGTAAGTAAAATCAAAAAATTATCCTAGCTGTTTTAAGATAGTATCTCACACAGCAGAGATGGTAAATTATTGTAAAAAGTATTTAATCTCATTAATATGCAAAATAATTCTAAACAAAACTCGCCACAAATTTCTTTATCTGGTTACTTAAAACCAATTTTATTACTCATTTTACTCGTTGGTGGGCTGATTTATGGTTTACGTTATTGGCATTCCAAATCCGTTCCTGATTATATTTATTATGGAAGTTCTTTTAACTTTTTTGCTATGAACCTTACCAAAGTTGATTTTGCTTTTACTGATAAAGGCCCAGTTTTATGGATTTATTCTTATCATAGAGGTTTCGACAAACGAAGCCGTTATTATACTTACCAAATTGATATAATCAATCCGCAAAAACAAACACTTATTAGAAGAGTATTTTTAAATCAAGATAATCAAAGCACTTCAACTTCGGAGATTTTTGATTTTAAATTGACTAACAATCAATTTTTTGCTTTTAATAAAACCCTCAGAATCCAATGGCGTAACCCTTATAATAGTGAAATCATGGGTGATGAAAAAAGTTTGATTCAAAAATTTCAGCAACTGCAAGCGGGAGTGGGCGAAATGAAGGACAATAACAACAATTGGTATGAAATCACGACTAAAGATGGCTTAAAGTTCTTGTATTCTCCTGAATATGATCGACTTGTAACCAAAGAAGAAAAAGAAGCAATTCGGAGAAATTATTATGATAAAGATTTGAATTTGAATGATAAAAATATACGTCTGCAATACGCTTGGGCTTTGGATGGAGATTTGCGCAAACAATTATATCTGGTAAAAAAACATGAATTGATTACCGAAACAATGTATCCGCAAAGCTTGTCAAATTTTGCCGAGCAAATCAAAAGAAAAGCAGAAGAACGCCAACGCAAAGAAGATTATCGGAAACAAGAAGCATTGCATAAAAAAGGCTACCCTGACCTACTTGCTGAAAGAATTGCTGAATTTGAAAAACGCCAAGCCCAACAAAACCAAGAACGTGAAGCCCACTACCGCAAAGACCAGCAATTAGTGATGCACTTAAAAGATAAAATTTTCTTAGAAGGTGAAATTGTTTATCAAGATTCTATTTTATGTGTAGTATTGCACCAAAGCGAAATTGGCGAAAAAGCCCGCTGTAACCTCACTTGTGTAGAAAGTAATGGCAAAGTTCGCTGGGAATCTAAAGAATCTGCGATTAAAATTTTGAACCCTGAAAAAGTGAAATTAACTGCCCACAGTATTATAGCCCGTCGCCAAGATGAGCAATTGGCTTTGGTCAGCAATTTGAGCGAAAATATCGGAGTGGCAATGCTCAACCTCACCAATGGGCAAATTATGTGGGAGTACTTACCCATTGAATAAGATTTGAAATACAAACTCACTCCGTCATTAGTGTTTAGAAATGGTTTGCAAGTTTTTATTTGAAACATATTTTCAATCTAGCCATTTCGATACCAACAACGAAACAAGTTTAGACAGACAGTTTAAAGGAGTAGTTAGCTTTATAATTTCACACCAATCACCAAGATATCATCTATCTGACGGTATTTATGTCCTAGCCAATCATCCATTGTAGTTTCTAATATACCTAGCTGTTCTGTTGGTTCTTTAGTGGAAATCTCTTGCAAGAGATTTCTAAAATTACCTACCATGAATTTTTTTCCTTTTGCTCCACCAAACTCATCTGCATATCCATCCGAGAAAATATAAATCTGTGTAGGTTGAGAAATATCTATGGTGTGCTTTGTATAAGTAAGTTCTACTGTCCTAGAAAAACCACCTACTCCATATTTATTACCTTTGATAATCTGTAATTCACCGTCATTCTGCGCATAATAAAGTGGGTTTTTAGCTCCTGCAAAATCAAGTGTCTTGGCTTCTAAATCAATGATACACAATGACATATCCATCCCATCGCGGTTATTGTTTTCAACCTGTTTAAGGCTAGTTTGCACACCTTTGTGCATTTGATTCAAGATTTCATCAGCTTCTAAGACATGTTTTTCTTTGATGATTCGATCTAAGATTTCATTGCCCATCATACTCATAAAAGCTCCTGGTACACCATGTCCTGTACAGTCTATGGCTGCTATGATAATTTTACCTTGCTCTTGCGCAAAATAATAAAAATCACCTGATACTATATCTCTTGGGCGATAAAATAAAAATGAATGAGGCAATACTGATTGAATGGTACTAAGCTCAGGAAGCATCGCTTTTTGAATGCGTTCTGCATAATTGATACTTGATGTAATCTGGATATTTTTATCTCTAATATTCTCCAAAGCATCTTCGAGGGTATCTCTCTGGGCAGAAATCTCTTCTTTTTGTGATTGTATCTCTTGGTTCAGTTCTATGAGATCATCCATCTGACGGTTAATTTCCTTATTCGCACCTCTTAGTTCTGTGGTGCGTTCTTGTACTTTTTGCTCTAGTGTCTCATTGGCTTCCTTTTGAATCTGTAAGGCCTCTGCTTGGGCTGCTTCTTTTTCTTTTTTGAAAAGGTTATAACGGTCGCTCAAAGCCAATGAGAGTAATAAAACCTCCGACATAGCACCCATCCTTAATCCGTGTATGGTAAGGAAGGTAGGATCAAGCAATCCGAAATTACGCAATGCTGTCATCAAAGCACCCGCCAATAATAAGATCCAAGCTATCAAGAAAAAACGAGCAGAGGTGTTGCCATTGCGATAGGCCACGATGCCTACAAATATCAAGAAAACAGTACAAAACAAAGAAAAAAGACCCGCAAACGAAATCGTAATCCGAGTAGGCAAAAAGAATACAGCAATTACATCTAAAGTATTGAGTAATATAATTAGCCTTAATACCTGATGACTTCTGATTGCTCACAAAAAGTAACATAATCAAACAAAGGATAGTCAAGTGAAATAAGCCAGCGATTGATTTCTTGTGGTATCGTATTTTTGAGGGTAATTTTTACCCAAATAGCAGACTTAGCTACTCCAAAATTAAGTACTTTATCGTCAGAGAGTGTAAATTTAGATTGATATTCAGGTAATAGGATTTGCTCGAGATTTAGATTAGCCATTTTATCTTCTAGAAATGACACCTTTTTGCCTATCAAATAAGAATCTCCTTCTGCACTTAATTCTATGACATAATTGCTTTGATTCTTTTCTTGAGAAAAAGAAAATTGAATAGTCAATATAAAAGCAATAAGCAATAAAAATATTCGCATTTTTTATGTGGGATAAATTAATTATAAGTCATTGATAAGCAAGTAACTAAGACAACTTTAAATAGAACAACTATCTTTATATAATCTAAGATACAAATTTAAAGTATATTTCAAAACTAAAAGTTTTTCTCTACCAATCTTTTGCTATAAGAAGCTGTATTGCCTACTATCTCAAAAGAAAATAATGAACCTACAAAAAACGTGTCTTTTTTACCTTGAAGAGCTTCTAGTTTTTTATAAAAGCCTTGTTTTTGCTCTTCTGGGCTTACGTGTGGAAAGTATTGCCATATTTTTTGTAGATGAACATCCAATAACTCAGGTGATTTACCTTCATACTCAGGTATTTCTTTCATTACATTTTTGATTTGTTGAGTGATTTCGTCTCCTGTAATTCCATTTTCTGCTATTGAAAAAAATACAGCCATATCTTCGCTTGTATAATCTCTGATGTAGCCTGTATATTGACCTTTCAAGATGTCATTGCTTGGGATAGAAGCAACCACTCCTGCTGGCAAGCCTTGTATCCGACAAGCGGTACTTGTAAAAGGGATATATTCTATTTTAGAAAAAAGCTCTTTTTCATACGCATCTGTATCTAAGAAATCAATAACCTTGAAGCCAAGAGGACAAGCTCACTAAAGCCAAGTACTCTTTGGCGTGTAAAACTTTCTTTCTTTTTATGGTGAATTGACTTAAATTGATTCTCTTGAATAGTTGAAAAAAGATTCTTGAACACATGAACTGAGGATGATAAATTTGATTTCATCTTGGTACTCCTATTTGTGAAAGTATTTATAACCATTTCTTAATAAGAAAGTCCTTAAGTTGACAGCATTGAGCGAGACACATGATACCAGTTTGCTATTATGGATTTTATTTGTATCTACAACTTATGACTAGTTTGGAGCTATCCAATATTCACACCTCTAAAGCAAAAGAAAAAGCACCCTCAATGAAAGTGCTTTTTGCTTATCTTTTAACGCTAACTTAACCTAAATCAAATCAGAATGATAAGA